>NZ_QUGO01000004.1:187996-191993 GCF_003479105.1 Blautia sp. AF19-13LB | reverse complement strand
TGGCTCACACACTTCCCTACTTTCATTCGGTCCGCATCACGCCTTTGGATTGCCACACGGTTTTTCCTATGTGACTCCTCCTTCGCTTGCACGCGGCTTTCCGTTCCGCGCCTGTGCTCTCCACAAATGTCCCCACAGTTCTGTTTTAAGATAGTGCAGGAATCTCAACCTGCTGTCCATCGGATACGCATTTCTGCCTCTCCTTAGGCCCCGACTTACCCAGGGCAGATCAGCTTTACCCTGGAAACCTTGGATATTCGGCCGAGAGGATTCCCACCTCTCTCTCGCTACTCATTCCGGCATTCTCTCTTCCTGGCACTCCACAGCTCCTTCCGGTACTGCTTCGTCGCGCCAGCAATGCTCCTCTACCATACCTTGCGGTATCCTGTGCTTCGGTGTCGTGTTTCAGCCCCGGACATTTTCGGCGCAGGACCTCTCGACTAGTGAGCTATTACGCACTCTTTGAATGTGTGGCTGCTTCTGAGCCAACATCCTAGTTGTCTTCGAAATCCCACATCCTTTTCCACTTAACACGTACTTTGGGACCTTAGCAGCAGGTCTGGGCTCTTTCCCTTTTGACTGCCCAACTTATCTCGTGCAGTCTGACTCCCGATGAGCATCTTTACGGCATTCGGAGTTTGATATCCCTTGGTAAGCTTTGACGCCCCCTTAGAAATTCAGTGCTCTACCTCCGTAAGACTCCATCGAGGCTAGCCCTAAAGCTATTTCGAGGAGAACCAGCTATCTCCGGGTTCGATTGGAATTTCTCCCCTACCCACACCTCATCGCCACCCTTTTCAACGGATGTGCGTTCGGCCCTCCACTACCTCTTACGGCAGCTTCAGCCTGGACATGGGTAGATCACCCGGTTTCGGGTCTACTCTTACTGACTTCACGCCCTCTTAAGACTTGGTTTCCCTTCGGCTCCGTACCTATAGTACTTAACCTTGCCAGTAAACGTAACTCGCCGGACCGTTCTACAAAAAGTACGCGGTTGTGCACATAAGGCACTTCCACAGCTTGTAAACACAGGGTTTCAGGTTCTCTTTCACTCCCCTCCCGGGGTCCTTTTCACCTTTCCTTCACAGTACTATGCGCTATCGGTCACTGAGGAGTATTTAGCCTTGGAGGGTGGTCCCTCCTGCTTCCCACAAGGTTTCCCGTGTCTCGTGGTACTCTGGATCCTGCCAGCCTCTCATCAATTTCGCCTACGGGATTTTCACCCTCTCTGATCAGATTTCCCAAAACTGTTCGGCTATTGATTCGAGTACCTTATGCAGTCCACAACCCCGCGGTGCACGCACCACGGTTTGGGCTCTTTCCATTTCGCTCGCCGCTACTTTGGAAATCGAGGTTTCTTTCTTCTCCTCGGGGTACTTAGATGTTTCAGTTCCCCCGGTTCCCTTCCATACGTTATGGATTGGCGTATGGATACTTGAGGTTTGCTCAAGTGGGTTTCCCCATTCGGATATCTCCGGATCAATGGATATTTGCTCCTCCCCGAAGCTTTTCGCAGCTTATCACGTCCTTCATCGGCTCTCAGTGCCAAGGCATCCACCCTGCGCTCTTAATGCTTGACCTGTATTCTTGGTCCGCTGCCATCATAGCGTTGATGACAGGCTTTTGTGTTCTCTGCTTTAAAAGCAATTGATTCTATAATCTTTCGATTATCTCTCTGGTTTGATAACATCACATGCTCTCACACATGATGCCTCGGATGTCTGTTCCTATCTCTAACGTTTTAACGTTTTCAATATAGATTGTATAGGCGGTTTTCAAGGTACATCTTGCTGACTGATTTGTTTCATCAGTCCTTAGAACTTAAAAGATCTTTTTGATGCTTTCTGTGAAACACATTTCTTTTAAACTCTAATCACTGGTAAAACCAGCTCTCATCAGCACTTCCCTGCTGTTATGGGTTACTGCGCTTCTGTGGGCAGCTGTTTTATTTCATAGACATTTACCCTTGTCTTTTTATTAGGGAGCTGGCAGCCACCTGCTCTCCCACACCGTCTCCAGTGCAGTACCATCGGCCGCTTAGGTTTTCTTTCCGGATGGAGACGAAGAGATTCGAACTCTCGACCCCCTGCTTGCAAGGCAGGTGCTCTCCCAACTGAGCTACGTCCCCGTTTGAAGCTGGCAGCCACCTGCTCTCCCACACCGTCTCCAGTGCAGTACCATCGGCCGCTTAGGTCTTAACCATCGTGTTCGGGATGGGAACGGGTGTGTCCCCTAGGCGCATCGCCACCAGCAATAGTTATTCAGTTTTTGAAACTGTAAAGTCTACAGCTTTTGCTGTTCCTTAATAACTAAACAATGAAACTCATTCTCTACTGATTCTTCCTTAGAAAGGAGGTGATCCAGCCGCACCTTCCGATACGGCTACCTTGTTACGACTTCACCCCAGTTATCAGTCCCGCCTTCGGCAGCTCCCTCCGTAAACGGTTGGGTCACTGACTTCGGGCGTTACCAACTCCCATGGTGTGACGGGCGGTGTGTACAAGACCCGGGAACGTATTCACCGCGACATTCTGATTCGCGATTACTAGCGATTCCAGCTTCGTGCAGTCGAGTTGCAGACTGCAGTCCGAACTGAGACGTTATTTTTGGGATTTGCTCCACCTCGCGGCTTTGCCTCCCTTTGTTTACGCCATTGTAGCACGTGTGTAGCCCAGATCATAAGGGGCATGATGATTTGACGTCATCCCCACCTTCCTCCAGGTTATCCCTGGCAGTCTCCACAGAGTGCCCAGCTTTACCTGCTGGCTACTGAGGATAAGGGTTGCGCTCGTTGCGGGACTTAACCCAACATCTCACGACACGAGCTGACGACAACCATGCACCACCTGTCTCCAATGCTCCGAAGAGAAGGCCCCGTTACGGGCCGGTCATCGGGATGTCAAGACCTGGTAAGGTTCTTCGCGTTGCTTCGAATTAAACCACATGCTCCACCGCTTGTGCGGGTCCCCGTCAATTCCTTTGAGTTTCATTCTTGCGAACGTACTCCCCAGGTGGAATGCTTAATGCGTTTGCGGCGGCACCGAAGAGCTTTGCTCCCCAACACCTAGCATTCATCGTTTACGGCGTGGACTACCAGGGTATCTAATCCTGTTTGCTCCCCACGCTTTCGAGCCTCAACGTCAGTTACCGTCCAGTAAGCCGCCTTCGCCACTGGTGTTCTTCCTAATATCTACGCATTTCACCGCTACACTAGGAATTCCGCTTACCTCTCCGGCACTCGAGCCAGACAGTTTCCAATGCAGTCCCAGGGTTAAGCCCTGGGTTTTCACATCAGACTTGCCTTGCCGTCTACGCTCCCTTTACACCCAGTAAATCCGGATAACGCTTGCCCCCTACGTATTACCGCGGCTGCTGGCACGTAGTTAGCCGGGGCTTCTTAGTCAGGTACCGTCATTATCTTCCCTGCTGATAGAGCTTTACATACCGAAATACTTCTTCGCTCACGCGGCGTCGCTGCATCAGGGTTTCCCCCATTGTGCAATATTCCCCACTGCTGCCTCCCGTAGGAGTTTGGGCCGTGTCTCAGTCCCAATGTGGCCGGTCGCCCTCTCAGGCCGGCTACTGATCGTCGGTTTGGTGGGCCGTTACCCCGCCAACTGCCTAATCAGACGCGGGCCCATCCCATACCACCGGAGTTTTTCACACCGAGCCATGCAGCTCTGTGCGCTTATGCGGTATTAGCAGCCGTTTCCAGCTGTTATCCCCCGGTATGGGGCAGGTCACCCACGCGTTACTCACCCGTCCGCCGCTCAGTCAGTTAAGAATCAATCCGAAGAAATCAACTTAACTGCTTCGCTCGACTTGCATGTGTTAAGCACGCCGCCAGCGTTCATCCTGAGCCAGGATCAAACTCTCTGATAAAATGTTTGTTCCAAGTTCAAAATCAACATACTAGCTAATTTATCCCTTTTACTGTTTTAAAGGATCTTTCGATCGTTTTGAATTACTTATTCAGAACTTTCGAGGATGTGTTTCA
>NZ_QUGO01000004.1:0-187986 GCF_003479105.1 Blautia sp. AF19-13LB | reverse complement strand
TTAAAGGATCTTTCGATCGTTTTGAATTACTTATTCAGAACTTTCGAGGATGTGTTTCATTGTTTAATTATCAAGGTTCTTCGCTGTTCTCTCGATCAGCAACTCGTTTATTTTATCAAACTCACTTGCATTTGTCAAGAACTTTTTTCAACTTTTTTCAAAGTCGAGCGGAGAAGGAGGGATTTGAACCCTCGCGCCGCTATTAACGACCTACTCCCTTTCCAGGGGAGCCCCTTCAGCCAGCTTGGGTACTTCTCCATAGTTTGCCTGATTCATAATCAGATATTCAATTAACTGAGTTTTGAGCGGAGAGGGTGGGATTCGAACCCACGCGCCCTTTCGGACAAACGGTTTTCAAGACCGCCTCGTTATGACCGCTTCGATACCTCTCCGTGTGTGAATTCAAATCTCGGTAGCTCCCGAAATCATCTCAGTTTTTGGCTTGTCAGCTTTGCGTTTTTATCTCTCTCGCTCAGCGACATTCGTTATTATATCAGCAGTGTTTCAGAATGTCAACCACTTTTTTGAATTTTTTTTACATTTTTTTCAATTTCTTTTTCGTTTTCGCTGTTTTTCCCTGTTTTACAATTCACACATTTGTTTTTATCTATTTATAGTTTGCTTTCTGTATTTTGCTTTTTTCTATTTTTCTGCCAGAAAGCTCTCTGCAACGAGCAGATCCTCCGGTGTTGTGATTTTTATATTTTCATAGCCGCCTTTTACCATCACTGATGCGATTCCCATCTCCTGCTCCACAACCATGGCATCGTCGGTGATTCCTTCTGTGGAATGCTGCATCAGTTTTTCGAATGCCGGAAACAGAAGCTCTGCTGCAAAGGCCTGCGGGGTCTGTGCCTGCCATACGAGATCTCTTCGCGGGCTTTCCCTGATTTTTCCGTTTTCATCGGTAAGCTTGATGGTATCCTTGACCGGCATGCCAAGGACACAGGCTTTTTCTTCTTTTACACATGCGCAGAGACGTTCCAGCATTTCCTGGTTTAAAAACGGGCGGGCGCCATCGTGAATCAGAACGTAATCGGTCTTCTGCTCCTGTTCGCTTTCCAGGCTTTTCAGCGTCTGCAATGCTTTCCAGACAGATTCATACCGTTCCCTTCCGCCTGCGCATACGGAAACAGTTTTCTTAATTCCATATTTTTCGATAATCTCTTTCTGACAGTATTCTATTTTATCCGCACCTGTCACAAGAATGATCTGGTCAATCTCCGGCGAATGTTCAAAAACCTCCAGCGCGTAAACCACGACTGGTTTTCCTCCGATTTCCAGAAACTGTTTTGCTACGCTTCCGCCCATCCGGGTTCCCTTTCCGGCTGCCAGGACAACCGCAGTGTATTTTTCTTTCTTCTCGCTCATCTTTTCCTCCGTTTTCTACAAATGCAAAAACTCCGCAGCAGATCTCTCTTCTCCGTTCTGCTGCGGAAGTTTCTTTTTCTTATCGTTCTCCAAGCTTCAGGTTCGGTACGGCATTCAGGTCCCAGCCGTGGCGGGTTCCCTTCTGGTACTCGTAGTAAGCTGCCACACCGATCATGGCCGCATTGTCGGTACAGAAGATCGGGGACGGACGGTAAAAGCGGATGCCCTCTTTTTCACATGCTGCTTCCATCGCCGCGCGGAGTGCCCCGTTCGATGCAACGCCGCCGGCGATCGCCAGACGGTCCATATGGTAATCTTTGGCCGCACGGATGGCATTATCCACCAGAACGTCCACAACGGCCTGCTGGAAGGACGCAGCGATGTCTGCTTCGACAATTGGTTCGCCTGTCATCCGGCATTTGTTCAGATGGTTTAAAACGGCAGATTTTACGCCGCTGAAGCTGAAGTCATACGGCGCATCCTCCATGTGGGCACGCGGGAAGTCGATGGCGTGCGGGTTTCCTTCTTTTGCCAGCTTGTCGATCTTCGGTCCGCCCGGATAGCCGAGTCCGATGGCACGGGCTACCTTGTCGAAGGCTTCTCCGGCTGCGTCGTCTCTCGTTCTTCCGAGGATTTCGAAAGAACCGTAATCTTTTACAATGACAAGATGGGTATGGCCTCCGGAGATGATTTCACACAGGAACGGCGGCTCCAGATCCGGGTGTTCGATATAGTTCGCCGAGACGTGGCCTTCAATATGGTGAACGCCGACCAGCGGTTTCTTTTTTGCATAGGCGATCGCTTTTGCCTCTGCCACGCCGACGAGAAGTGCGCCGACAAGACCAGGGCCGTACGTAACACCGATCGCATCGATATCATCCAGAGTGACATCGGCTTCTTTTAAGGCCGCTTCTACAACCTGGTTGATTTTTTCGATATGTTTTCTGGATGCAATTTCCGGCACAACACCGCCATACAGGGTATGGATGGCGATCTGGGATGAAATAATGTTAGACAGCACACATCTTCCGTTTTTCACGACGGAGGCTGCGGTTTCATCGCAGGAGCTCTCAATTGCAAGAATCAGGGTATCTTTTTCACTCATTTTTCGTTTCCTCTTCAAATAACAGTTCTACTGATCTTCCGTCTTTTCCAAGCTCTGCGGCCGGGAAAATCTTCTGTACCTCATCCATGTACCGCTGCGGGCCGACGAGCGACGGGGAAAAGTGGGTCAGCCACATTTCGGCAACCTCGGCATCTCTTGCCAGTTTTGCCGCCTCGTAGAAGGTCATATGCTTAAATTCTTTTGCTTTTGCCTGTTTTTCCGGCTCGCCGTACATTCCCTCGCAGATGAAAAGGTCGGAGCCTTTCGCATGTTCGGAGATCGACGGAATCGGGCGGGTATCGGTGCAGTAGGTCACCTTCAGTCCCTTTCTGGCAGGGCCGAGGACCATGTCCGGCGTATACGTCTTTCCATCCAGGGTGACAGTCTCGCCTTTCTGCAGCGGATTCCAGCATTTAATCGGAATTTCCTGTGCTTTAGCGCGCTCCACATCGAATTTTCCCTTGCGGGAGATCTCCAGCGAATAGCCGTAGCAGGTGATATTGTGCTGCACGCGGAAGGCTGTGATTTTGTAGCCGTTCATCTCGATCACTTCCTCCGGCGCTGTCACCTCGTGAAATACAATCGGAAACGGCAGCTCCGGGCAGATGACACGCAGTGAATTGACGACGCGCTCCAGGCCTTTTGGGCCGATCATGGTCAGCGGTTCTCTCCGGTCAGTGTTTCCCATCGTCAGGAGAAGTCCTGGAAGGCCGCTGATGTGGTCTGCGTGGTAATGGGTGAAGCAGATGGCATCAATCGGCTTAAAGGTCCAGCCTTTTTCCTTGATGGCAACCTGGGTTCCCTCGCCGCAGTCGATCAGAAGGCTGCTTCCGTTGTATCGGGTCATCAGGGCGGTCAGGCGTCTGCCTGGCAGAGGCATCATACCGCCTGTTCCCAGTAAACATACATCTAACACGTTTTTCCTCCATATTCTATCCGGCTTTTTCGAAAGCCGGTCAGGTATTTTACGTTGAAAAAGCGTGTCCAAAACGGTTTGTTTCAGACACGCTCTCATCTTAACACAGTTTTTTCAAACACGCAATGACGCGGGTTTTATTTATTTGCTGTCATGACAGCTTCCTTCATCATGCGGACATACGTATAGATGTGCTGCTCCGCATGAGTGCCGTACTTCGCAATCATTTTGACGATAGCGCTTCCGACGATGACACCGTCCGCAATTTTTGCAATGTTGGCTGCCTGATCGGTCGTGTTGATGCCGAAGCCTACGGCTACCGGAATATCGGTTACTTTGCGGATTGCGGCGATCATGGAATCGAGGTCTGTCTTGATCTCGCTTCTGACACCGGTAACGCCCAGAGACGATACGAGGTAGATAAAACCTTCGGCGTCTGCGGCAATTTTCTGGATGCGCTGCTCAGACGTCGGCGCAATCAGGGAAATGACATCTACCTGATGGCTGCGCGCAATATCGTTTAATTCGCCTTTTTCCTCATACGGCATATCCGGGATGATGATGCCATTGATGCCGACTTCCTCACATTTTGTAAAGAACGGCTCGTATCCGTAATGGAACACCGGGTTTAAGTAGGTCATAAACACCAGCGGAATGTCTGTTTTTTTGCGCACGGAAGCTACCATATCGAAAATTTTATCGGTGGTGGTTCCGGCTTTTAAGGAACGGAGGTCTGCCTCCTGGATGACAACGCCCTCGGCGATCGGATCGGAAAACGGGATTCCGATCTCGATCAGGTCTGCGCCTGCTTTTTCGAGCTCCAGAATATAATTCTCTGTTTTTTCAATGTTCGGATCTCCGGCTGTCAGAAACGGAATGAATGCTTTGCCGTTTGAAAATGCTTCTGTTACTTTACTCATGAAGGTCCCTCCCTCTGTATCTTGCAATGGCTGCTACGTCTTTGTCTCCGCGTCCGGACAGACAGATGATGATGGAGTCTTCCGGATCAAATTCTTTTGCGATCTTCATCGCATGGGCTACTGCATGGGCACTCTCGATCGCACAGATGATACCCTCGGTTCTTGCGAGGTATTCAAAAGCTTCTACTGCCTCATCGTCCGTTACCGGAACGTATTCGGCGCGGCCGATGTCATGCAGATATGCATGCTCCGGTCCAATGCCCGGGTAGTCAAGGCCTGCGGAAATCGAGTAAACCGGTGCGATCTGACCGTATTTATCCTGGCAGAAGTAGGATTTCATACCGTGGAAGACGCCGAGTGTTCCGGTTGCAATGGTTGCTGCAGTCTCTGCGGTATTGACGCCGCGTCCTGCTGCCTCGCATCCAATCAGGCGGACATTTTTGTCATTGATGAAGTTATAGAACATACCCATCGCATTGCTTCCGCCGCCGACGCATGCCATGACGGCTTTCGGGAGTTTTCCTTCTTTTTCGAGGATCTGCTCTCTTGCCTCTTTGCTGATGACAGCCTGGAAATCGCGGACGATGGTCGGGAACGGATGCGGGCCCATAACGGAACCGAGAACGTAGTGGGTGTCATCAACACGTGATACCCACTCGCGCATCGCCTCATTGACGGCATCTTTTAAGGTCATAGTTCCGGTAGTAACGGCATTTACTTTTGCACCGAGAAGCTCCATCCGGTATACATTGAGGGCCTGACGGTCGGTGTCTTCTTTTCCCATGAAGATCTCACACTCAAGTCCCATCAGCGCTGCTGCCGTTGCGGTTGCCACACCGTGCTGGCCGGCTCCGGTCTCTGCGATGACACGGGTTTTTCCCATTCTTTTTGCGAGGAGGCACTGTCCGAGCACGTTGTTGATTTTGTGGGCTCCGGTGTGGTTCAGATCCTCTCGTTTGAGGTAAATTTTTGCTCCGCCGAGATCCTTTGTCATTTTCTCTGCGTAGTAGAGAAGGGACGGGCGGCCCGCGTAATTTTTCAGCAGGTCATCGAGCTCCTGGCAGAACTCCGGATCGTTTTTATAATAATTGTACTGTTTTTCCAAATTGATAATTTCATTCATCAGAGTTTCCGGTATGTACTGGCCTCCGTGAATACCAAATCTTCCGTCAGACATGTCTTATCCTCCTTATGCATTCTGTGATTTTTTTCGGATCCTTTACGCCGTCTGTCTCGACACCGCTGCTGATGTCGACGGCGAAGGGATGTGTCTGTAAAATCGCCTGTTCCACATTTTCGGCGTTCAGGCCTCCCGCAAGGAAATACGGGCGGTCCATGTTTCTGATCAGTGACCAGTCGAACGATTCGCCGGTACCGCCTTTTCCGTGGTCGAGAAGGATGTAATCGGCGCTGCTTTTTTTCGCCTTTTCGACGTCCTCCCTGGTTTTGATGGAAAATGCCTTGATCAGTTCCCCGCCGGTGCGGAACCGGAGCGAATGGATATATTCTTCACTCTCATTTCCGTGGAGCTGTGCCAGATCGATGACGCCCTCTTCGAGGTATCCTGCGACAATCGCCGGAAGCTCGTTCACAAAGACGCCGACCGCCTGGATTTCGGGATCCAGATAGCGCCGCAGCGTCACGGCATGTTCTTTTGTAATCTGTCTGCGGCTTTTTGCAAAGACAAAGCCGACATATTCGGGCTTCAGTTCATTCACCGCATCGATGTCTTCCAGCCGTGTGAGCCCGCAGATTTTGATTCTGGTCTGTTCTTCCATAACGTTTGACTCCCCGTGCGCTCTGTTTTGTTTTGCGCACTTACGTTACCACTTTAACATATTGAAGAGAGTTTTTCAAGTTCTGCTCTTTTGTTGCTGCTCCGCATCAGCGTTTCGCCGATCAGAACGGCATCGGTTTTATTCTGATACAGTCTTCCGACATCCTCCGGCGTTTTGATGCCGCTCTCGGATACGAAAACAATGTTTTCCGGGACAAGCTCCCGCAGCCGCTCACTGTTGTGGATATCGACCGTGAAATCTTTTAAGTTGCGGTTGTTGACGCCGATGATCCTTGCTCCGGCGCGCATGGCCTGTGCAACCTCCGCCTCATCGTGGGCTTCCACAAGAGCGGAAAGGCCGAGGGAATGCGCTGTTTCCAGATATTCTTTTAAGGTTTCCTCCGGCAGCAGCGCACAGATCAGAAGGACAGCGGTGGCTCCGAGCACCTTTGCCTCGTAGATCATATAGGGATCCACGGTAAAATCTTTCCGCAGAACCGGGATGGATACGGTTTCTGCAATTTTTTTTAAGTAACGCTTGTCGCCTTTGAAGTATTCCGGCTCGGTCAGGCAGGAAATGGCGGAGGCACCGGCCGCTTCATATTCCTTTGCGATCTCCAGATAGGGGAAATCTTCTGCGATGATGCCCTTCGATGGGGAGGCTTTTTTTACCTCGCAGATAAAGGACATGCCCGGCTTTTTCAGCGTCTGTTCAAACGGGAATCCAGTATCCGGGTTCATCGCCGTTGCTTTTTCTTTCATTTCTGCAAGAGAACACTTCTCTTTTTCTGCAGCGACACGTTTTCTTGTGGCTTCTGCAATCGTTTCCAGTATCATATGTTTATTCCTCTTCTGCCAATCTGTTGGCGAGTGACACAAACTCTTCGAGTTTTTTCTGTGCTTTTCCGCTGTCGATCAGCTCCTCTGCCAGTTTTACAGCGTCCTGCATCGGGATTTCTTTTGCTACATGAAGGGCTGCGGCGGCATTCAGGACAACAGCGTCTCTTGCCGGGCCTTTCTTTCCTGCAAGAATTTCTTTCGTAATTTCAGCATTCTCCTGCGGGGTTCCGCCGACCAGCTCTTCTTTGGTACAGCGGGTCATGCCGAACTCTTCCGGTGTGATGACGTATTCCTCAAACGTTCCGTCCTTGATCTCGCAGACGCTTGTCGGTGCGCTTAAGGAAATTTCATCGAGGCAGTCCTGGCCGTAGACAACCATGCCGCGTTTGACACCAAGATTGGAGAGAACTTCTGCCATCGGGCGGACAAGTGCTTCCTCGTAGACACCCATCACCTGCATCGTGGCTGCTGCCGGGTTGGTCAGCGGTCCGAGGATGTTGAAAATGGTTCGGATGCCGAGCACCTTGCGGACCGGTGCCACGTATTTCATGGACATGTGGTATTTCTGTGCGAACAGGAAACAGATTCCAAGTTTTTCCAGAACTTCTTTGTTTTTCTCCGGCTCCAGGTCGATTTTGACGCCGAGCGCTTCGAGACAGTCGGCTGCGCCGGATCTGCTCGATGCGGCGCGGTTTCCGTGTTTTGCAACTGCGACGCCGCCTGCAGAGATCACAAGGGATGCTGTTGTGGAGATGTTGAAGGAATTGGATTTATCTCCGCCGGTTCCGACGATTTCCAGAACATCCTTGTCATGTTCCATGGGAACACCGTGCTTTCTCATGCCGTTGGCACATGCGGTGATCTCTTCGATTGTCTCGCCTTTCATCGTCATGGCAGTTAAAAATGCGCTGATCTGGATCGGATCGGCTTTTCCTCCCATGATTTCATCCATGGCGCCCTCTGCCATCTCGTAGGTTAAGTTCTCTTTATTTACCAGTTTTACAATCGCTTCCCGAATCATATTCTGTTCCTCTCTTTCTTTGCTGTCCTGTGATCTATCTTGTAATTTTTAAGAAGTTTTCTACCATCTGTCTGCCCTGCGGGGTCAGAATGGATTCCGGATGGAACTGGACTCCGTAGATCTTTTTCTCACTGTCCTCGACTGCCATGACCTCGCCGTCTGCGGTTCTTGCCGTTACCTTTAAGGTTTCCGGCAGTGTCGCTTCATCAGCTGCGAGGGAATGGTATCTTGCAACCGGAACGGTTTCCGGCAGCCCCTGGAATAATTCCGAGGTAAGATCCAGCGTTGTCTCGGACTGTTTGCCGTGCATCAGCTGTTTCGCATAGGTGACGGTCGCGCCGTACGCGGCACAGATTGCCTGATGGCCGAGGCAGACACCGAGGATCGGGATCTCGCCGCCTAATTTTTCTACAATCTCCATGCATCGGCCTGCCTGCTCCGGACGGCCCGGTCCGGGAGATAAAATGATGGATGCCGGTGCCAGTGCACGGATTTCGTCGATCGTCATCTCGTCGTTCCGGATGACCTTCATGTCCGGATTGATCGAACCGGCGAGCTGATACAGGTTATAGGAAAAACTGTCATAATTATCTACCAGCAGTATCATAAGTTACTTCCTCCTTCTGCCTCTGCAAGTGCGACCATCACGGCCTTTGCTTTGTTGATGCATTCCTGATGCTCTTTTTCCGGTACGCTGTCGGCTACAATGCCGGCGCCGGAGCGGACGAACACTTTTCCGTTTTTCTTAAACGCAAGCCGGATTGCGATGCAGGTGTCCATATTTCCGGTGAAATCCAGATAGCCGATCGCACCGCCGTAAATGCCGCGCTTGTTGTTTTCCAGCTCGTTGATGATCTGACAGGCACGGAGCTTTGGTGCACCGGAGAGGGTTCCGGCCGGGAGAACGGAATCGATGGCATCGACTGCGGTCTTGTCTTTCCGAAGCTGTCCTTTTACAGTGGAACCGATGTGCATGACGTGGGAGTAACGCTCGATTGACATGTATTTTTCTACTTCCACGGTTCCGAAATCACAGATCTTTCCGAGATCGTTTCTTCCCAGATCAACCAGCATGTTGTGCTCGGCACGCTCTTTTTCATCGGCGAGGAGTTCTTTTTCCAGCCGCTGGTCTTCTTCATAGCTCTTTCCTCTCGGCCGCGTTCCGGCAAGCGGGAAGGTCCGGACCTCTCCGTCCTCGACTTTTACAAGAGTTTCCGGGGATGCACCGGCGATCTCGACATCATCACTCGAGAAGTAGAACATGTACGGCGACGGGTTCGTCGTGCGGAGGACGCGGTACGTATCGAGGAGGCTTCCCTCAAAATCAGCTTCGAGCCGGTTGGAGAGAACGAGCTGGAAGAGGTCTCCCTCGTGGATATAATGTTTGACCTGCTCGACTTTCTCACAGTACGCTTTCTCATCGAAGAGCGGGCGGAACTCGGATTTCAGGTGGCCGGCTTTCGTCTCGGCCGGTTTTCCGAAGCGGATCAGCTCTTCCATTTTTTCGAGTTCCTGTACGGCTTTTTCGTAATTTTCTTCGAGATTTTCGGTTTCGATATTAATCATCAGTACGATTTTCTGACGGTAATTATCATAGGCGATGACCTTATCGAACAGCATCAGGTCGACATCTTTGAAATGTTCTTGATCTTCTGCGTCCAGCTTTAAGGTCGGCTCGCTGTACTTGATGTAATCGTAAGAGAAGTATCCGACGAGGCCGCCGGTGAAGGTCGGCAGTGTCGCGATCTTCGGACTTTTATTTTTCTCAATCAGGGTTTTGATGACGGCTCCCGGATGGGCTGTCTTTGCGGTCAGCCGGATCTGTCCGGTCGGAAGCTGTTCTTCGTGGCTTTCCGGAATATCTTCTACTTTTTTCATCTCTGCCGCATCGGCGGTGATTGTCAGGTTTCCGTTGACACAGGTGAGTTCCAGCGACGGATCGTAGCCGAGAAAGGTGTATCTTCCCCACTGTTTTTTATCCTCCACGCTTTCGAGCATGTAGCAGTGGCTGCTGACGCCCTGCAGGACTTTCAGTGTTTCTACTGGTGTACGGATATCCGAATAAATTTCTCTGCTTACCGGGATTTTCCGAAAAACTCCCGATGCGGCTGCTTTTGAAATTTCTTCTAACGTCATCTGTTTCATCTTGTTATCTCCTCTCCTTGTGTCTGCAAAGGCTGTCATCAACACTGGTCCTCAGAACCAATTTCTGATATACAAAAAACCGCCCCCGGCAAAGAATCACTTTGTTCTTTGCCAAGGGCGGGTATATTTTTATACTCGTGGTGCCACCTTGTTTTGCGATTGCTCACACGCTCTGCAGAATACGATCATATTCCTGGCAACTAACGTATGCCTGCACGTTACAGAATACTCAGACGGTTTCCCGCTTTTCCCTGTACCCTCCGTGGTCCATTTGCTGATCCGCTTTCTGTCCGGCTTCCACCTGCCCGGGCTCTCTGTGAGTGCGCTTCCAACGTTATCTCCACTTCATCGGTTTCGAAGTATTTATTTTTTTCTTATGGGCCGTATTATAGTCCCATTCTTTTTTGCTGTCAAGTAATTTTTTTGTTCTTTTTGTTCAAAGTCCGGTATTTTTATGATATTCCCGTGTCCACGCCGCAAGAGCTTCGTCCAGATCGCGCGGGAGCTCGACCTGCATTGCCTCGGTGATCTGGCGGTCCATCTCCCGTTTCGTCTCGGCATCCACTTTCCGTTCGGTGCACATCTGCTCATAGGCATCCTGTCCTTTGCTCATGTAGACCGCAAACAGCCAGCTCTTTAATGATGCTTTCGTGTGCAGCTCTTCATTTGCTTTCTGAAAGCACATAAGTGCTTCATTCATCTGGAACAGACTTGCGTAGGCACAGCCCATGTTGTTGTAAATACTTCCGGTGAACTGGCTTCCCATGTTGGTTTCGTTTTCCTCGGTATCTTTCAGCGTTTCCTGGTAAACCTGGATCGCATTGATATATTTTTCGTGGTCGACAAGGTAATCTCCCTTGATTTTTTTCCGCACAATCTCCGGCTGCTCCTCGAACCGTTTCAGGCGCTCATTCATCTCACGGAACTGATCGTGGGAAAGATAATTGATCTCCTTGAAGATCGGCAGGATAAACTCACCGATGTTCTTTTTCTCCTCCAGAAGGACGTAGAGACGCTGGTACAGTCTTCTTAAGTGGAGTTCTTCTTTCATCCACACCAGCAGCTGCTCGTTAATGATGGTCTCGTCCAGCAGATAGATGTTGTGGTACAGATAATAGCACAGTTCCTCGATGGAATATATATTTGTGCTGATGTTGGAAATATAATACGGATTTTTCGCCCGTTTGACCTGACATAAAATATAACCGCTCATCGTTTACACCTCCCCCATCGTCTCGTGCCAGATTTTGTGACTTGCCGGGAACATATCGCCAAAACCTAAATCCTCTGCGGTGATCTGACACGTAACCGGAGAATCATACTCCAGACGCAGACGGATCCGTGTTGTCTTCGGCGGCCGTTTGGGCAGCCCGTCCAGCTTCATGGTATAGCGGTTTCGTTTTCCGCTTTCCATGGAACTTACAACAAATTCCAGCTCCTCCGTTCCGTCGAGGATCAGCTCACATTCTTTTTCTGCTTCATACCAGTTCACACCGGCTGCAATCAGCGCATAGTATGCCGGAGAGCCATTAATCGTCATCTCCATGCCGATGTTGTAGCGCACGAGGTCATTTCCGAGGAAGAGATAGCCCTTTAAGCGGCGCTCCTCCACTTTTTCGCGCGCGGAAAAGCAGGCGCCCTGTGCAAACAGGTTCGTTCCGCCAAAGATTCTTCTCTGGTTTTTCTTTAACTGACGCAGAGAGTTGTCGGCCCAGGCAAGGTCGAACTCCTCGCTCACCAGAAATACGCTGGAATAAATTTCATTCCCCATCGCTTCTCCCATCAGATGGCAGAAATCGCGGTCGCGCTCCATCGGCTCGATCGAAAGTGCGGCTTTTGGCCCCCGTTTTACGGTCACAGTTGCCGGCTTCGTTTTACGGCTGATGGAAAGTTCAGAAAACGATGCTTCCTCATCTTTCAGGAAAAACAGACCGACTTTACGGCTCCAGAGCTCCGGCTTCTGGTTCAGCACATGGCAGTAAAAGCTCTCGTCATGCTCCTGCAGGTAGGCTCTGCCGCGCGGCAGTCCGATTATCTTGTATGCTTCACGCACATTTTCCACAAATGGACGGGTCAGATGGCCCGTGGTGATCATCATCGCCTGGATCTGCTGGTCCGGGCGCTCGATGCCGATCATCTTCAATGCTTCGCGAAGGAACGTGCCAAGGACTTCTCCCGGCGTATAATCCCGGTTTTCGATCTGGCAGATGCGGGATCCCATGCAGATCTCGTACAGATTGTCCAGCCAGATGCCGTTTTCCGCGTGAGCAGATTTTTCTGCATCCGGTCCTGTTTTCCACGTTTCCTCATTCCGTTTTTTGGCAATGGCGGTCGGAAATTCCACCGCCTCTTCTCCTTCTTTTACCGGGATGGAGACGGCCGTATGGGTTCCCCTGTCATAGCAGCAGAACTGGGAATATTTCTCTCCAAAATCAAATCCTAAAATTAAATTTTTCTGTTCCATGTCGTATCCTCCTGCTGCTTCTTTTCATCCACAAGTGCAAAACAGTTCCGAACCAGAGCCTCCTGCTGCAGATACTTTCGGAATGCTTTTTCTGCTTTTTCCGAATCTCCTGCCACGCGCGCTGCTTTCATCTGATTCAGAAGCTGGTACCGCGTCTTTCCTGCTTTTGGTTCGCCGGTCATGGAGACGGTTTTCGCCTCTGTTTTTCCCTCACCCTGACGGTTCGTAAAGGTCAGGTAATACTCCATTTTCTCGCCGTAGAACAGCAGAAACTCTTTCACAAAAATGCCCTGATACATATTGCGCATCGGTTCGCTCTTCCATGTTTCTTCGGCGTTTGTCCGGTAATGAATCGTCACCTTTGCCTCCGCTCTCTGGCGCTCCTCGATGAACATGCGGTCGCCGATCTGGAAGCCTTCGGTCAGGTGCTCCGGCAGATCCTTGTAGAAGGCAAAGCGGAGTCCCTGTTTCGTAAACGCCAGAAGCAGGGTATGCGCCTCTTTTTCTTCCTCCTCCGAAAGCTGCGGCTTCGTGGAAAGATGTTTCAGCATTGCAAGACGGCAGATCTCGTCCAGCTCCCAGCCCTGTTTCCAGGCTCGGTCCAAGTAGTCAAACATCTGATCCGAAAGCGGTTTTCCGTCCATAAAATAGCCGATCGCAAGATACGTCAGGTATGCCAGAATGACGTGCTCTTTTCCGCTCTGGCGGATGTAGCTCTCCAGCATTTCCTGCTCCCACTTCGGGTGGCTGCGCACAAAGACGGACCATGTCAGAATGCGCTCCTCCAGCTTGTCGCTTTCCATCTGGAAGCCGCGGATTTTATCCCATAAACTGCACATATCCTCAATAGAACCGGTGAAATAATCTCTCAGATAGCACAATACGATTTCATCGTAGATGCCCTGTTTTACCACGTAGGATGCCAGATAGAGAAGCTCCTCGTCCTCTGTAAACTCTTTTTCCAGAATCATCGCATGCGCCAGACGGAAGAGACACGACACCGGGATCTTTTCGTAGCCGTACCGATCCGCCAGGGCAAAGGCGCGGCTGTAACAGCCGTAGCGTACCAGAAGCTCGATCGTAGAAATACGGTCCACCTTTGCGTAAGCGCTGTCCTCCAGCTCTGCAACAGCTGCCTCGGTCTCACGCTCATCCGGATGGGCAAGATAGTATTCCAGCAGTTTCTGACGCACTGTTTTCCGGTAAGCACTGGAAAATGCGCTCGTGCGCGCTGCCTGCTGATACCAGGCAAGATTTTCTGCGGTAAGCTGCATCTCCTCTTCCTGCTCCCCGCACAGGTGCAGCAGCAGACCCGGATTTTCAATGGCAAAACCGCCGCAGGCACGGGCAAGCTCTTCATCCGTAAACAATGGCTCTATGCGGCAGGTTTCTGTCACCGCATATCTTCTGCGCTGCTCATCTTCGAGAAGAATCCGCGCTTTTTTGCCGTACAGACGGATATAAGCACCCCGTTCCGTCATCGGATAGGACGTTTCGCCCGCCATCGCCGGATGGCAGACGATCACACGCGTGATTTTCGGATTTTCACACGTTACATGATGGGTAAACAGCACATTTGCGATCGCTTTTGCGCTGTCGGGATCTTCCGGTTTTTTCAGAAAAGTCCGGTACAGTGCGGCGTATTCGCGGTTCATGCGGCCTTTCTGGATCTGTCTTGCCGTGAAAACCTCCATCGCCGGGCGGTAGCTCTGGAATGTATGGCGGTCTTTTTCGCGGTTTTTGATCACGTTGGCGTAGATCAGCGCTTTCTTCTGGCCTGCCAGTGTGTTGCTGTAGGAGAAATACATCCGTATGACCTGCGGAAGGACCTCGTCGAACGACGCATCCATCGTTTCGATATAGTACTCGTACAGGCGCGTGATGCGGATGTTCCGCTCCACGGCTTTTGCATACCACGGGAAATATTCCTTCCGCACCGGGCGGCCCTTCATCACCAGTTTGCAGATGGCTTCGAGCACTTCATCGGATGGAAAACGCTCATAGCCCGCAGTCAGAATCTGATAGACATTCTCATCGAACGTTTTCATCGTCTCTGTAAGATAAGCGGCCCGTTTTAACAGTTCCCCGCTTAAAATGCCTTCTTTCTGCGCAAATTTCAGCACCTGAACGGTGAACGGCGAAATCCGGCGGAGCTGTCCCTCCTGGCGGAGATAGAGCTGTGCCGCATCCAGATACAGAAGCGGGCTCTTGCACCCGCACTCATAGCAAAGTTCCATCGCGTAGAGCTGACGGGTCAGCGACTGCTGCCAGGAATCGTCGGCATCAATGGCAAGCTTTAACAAAAAATAGCTTGCACTCTCCTGCCGCATCAGTGTTCCAAGGCGTGATACCAGTTCGGTATGGCCCACTTCCATTTTCAGCTTCCATGCCAGATACAGGTACGCTCCTTTTTTCTCCGCGGTGTCCAGCAGTTCCTGATGCTCTTTTACGTAAGAAAGCGTTTCTCTTGCTTTTCCGGTTTCCTCATGGCTCTCGTACAGCCATGCTTTTCCCAGCGTCACCCACGCCATGTCTCCGCCGGCTTTTTCGAACTGCTCGATGGCCTCCCAGGTGTCCTGATACCAGGTACGGTAGTCGCGTTTATGGACTGCCAGATCGAGATAGCCGCGCGCGATGGCAGTTATCTGACGGTCGCGCTCCGTATTTTTCCTGCTGGTCACATGTTTTTCGCTGTTTGTCACTTCCAGTTCAAAGCGAAGCTCCTGTTTTCCCTGACGCACCGTAATTCTGCCGTAATGGCGGCCGTTTCCGATTTTCTCCTGATGGATAATGTATTCCACACCGTAGACGCTTCCGATGAAATCTTCTGAAGTGACGACTTTCTTTTCCACTTCCAGAAAGTCTCCCTGCACCTCGATTTCCATGCGGACGTAGCCCCAGGTATTTTTATACAGATACAGTGTTTCCTTGCGCGGCTGGTCCACGGTAAGCACAGTTTTCTCCGGCTGTTCCGCCGAAAGCATCACCGGCTCTTTCTGACCGAGGGCAACCAGAAATTCCTCCAGGTGCTGAAATGTCACCGGCTTGTGGGACAGTCCCTGATAAAGTGCCATCTGCTCCGGTGCCTCTTTCTGAAGAAGACGTGCAAACTCTTTTTTTACAAAGAAGCGGTACGCTGCGCCGAAATCATGGCTTGCCAGATGCACAAAATCTGCCAGGGAATGAATCTCCTGTCCGGAAATGTTCATTGTCTTTCCTGCAATCGAGACGTGTACCCGCACGCAGCGTTCCTCCAGATTGCTGCTGACGGTGATGTTTCCACAGATTTCATCGCCTGCTTTTAATCCGCTGGTATCCACGCCGTACTCAATCGTACTCGCCGTTCCCTGGAACTGATTTTTCGCCAGAACGATTCTCTGATGATCTGTGGTCACAATTCCTTTTACTCTTCTCCCGTCTTCCGCTCCGATATTCAGCTCTCCGCGGAAATTCTGCCCCTCGTCCAGCGTCAGGGCCACCTCCGTCTCGGACAGCAGCAGATGGGGAACCTCATATTCAAATCTGCCGTTCAGCAGTTGTTCCAATCTTCTTCTCAATGTTTTTCACCTTATTTTATCTAAATCGTTTTCGTTCTTTTCCACAACGTCTGATTATACCCCAAGACGCACGGGATTGCAACGGAAAGGGGACGCTCCTTTTAATAGTCGAACAGCGAAAACTGGTTGCTTTCGGGCAGATCTCCGAAGACACCGAGGTCCGCCATAAAGTCGATAATCGTCTTGCTGACCTTGGTGCGGTCGCGGAAATCATCTTTCGAGAGGAATTTTCCGTTTCGTGCCGCAAGGACAACGGCGTCGGCCGCCTTGTCGCCCAGACCCTCGATCGAGTCGAGCGCCGGCATCAGATGTTTGTCATCGTAGACCTGGAAGCGGTGCGCCTGTGCCTTATAGAGGTCCACCGGCACGAAATCGAAGCCGCGGGCGTACATTTCCTGGACAATCTTCATATCCTTGACGGTTGCCTGCTCCTTCTGAGTCAGCGTGTCTTTCCGTTTTTCGTAATCTTTCATATAATATTCCAGCCGGTCGCGTCCCATGCACATGAGCTCGTAGGAAAATGCGGACGCACGAATGGAGAAGTACGCCGCATAGTACGCCAGCGGATAGAAAATTTTATAGTAAGCGATGCGGTACGCCATCATGACGTACGCCGCCGCGTGGGCTTTCGGGAACATGTACTTGATCTTTTTACATGACCAGATGTACCAGTCCGGCACGTCATGTGCCTTCATCTCCTCTTCCCACTCCGGTTTTAAGCCCTTTCCTTTTCGCACACTCTCCATGATCGTAAAGGAAAGCTCACTTTCGAGTCCCTTGTCGATCAGGTAGATCATGATATCGTCTCGGGTACAGATGGCGGTGGAAATCGTCGCCTTGCCCTCCTCGATCAATGTCTGCGCATTGCCGAGCCATACGTCGGTTCCGTGCGACAGACCAGAGATACGGATCAGGTCAGAGAACGACTGCGGCTTCGTGTCCAGAAGCATCTGGATAACGAAATCGGTACCGAACTCCGGCACGCCAAGACATCCAAGCGGGCAGCCGCCGATGTCCTCCGGCTTGATGCCGAGCGCCTCGGTGCTCTTGAACAGCGACATGACCTCCGGGTTATCGAGCGGAATCGTCTGCGCATCAAGGTGCGTGATATCCTCGAGCATACGGATCATGGTCGGATCATCGTGTCCGAGAATGTCGAGCTTTAAGAGGTTGGCATCAATGGAGTGGTAATCGAAATGGGTCGTAATGATGTCGGTTGTCATATCGTTCGCCGGATGCTGCACCGGGGTGAAGGAGTTGATATCCTCACCGAACGGCAGAACGATGATACCGCCCGGGTGCTGGCCGGTGGTACGGCGGATGCCGGTGCATCCTTCCACGATCCGGTCGATCTCGCAGTTCCGTTTGTGCTGGCCGCGCTCTTCGTAATAGTTCTTCACGTAACCGAACGCTGTTTTATCCGCCAGCGTACCGATGGTTCCCGCACGGAACGTCTGACCGGCGCCGAAAATAACCTCTGTGTATTTGTGCGCCTTACTCTGGTAATCACCGGAGAAGTTCAGGTCGATATCCGGCTCTTTGTTTCCCTTGAATCCAAGGAACGTCTCGAACGGGATATCAAATCCCGCTTTTTTCAGCGGCTTGCCGCAGTTCGGGCAGACGGCGTCCGGCATATCGCATCCGGCGCGCCCGACGTACTCTTTGACGCGCGGTGAATCGAACTCGCTGTAATGGCACGACTCGCAGTAGTAATGCGGGCTCAACGGGTTTACCTCCGTGATTCCCGCCATCGTCGCAACGAACGAGGAACCGACGGAACCACGCGATCCTACGAGGTAGCCGTCCTCGTTCGACTTCCACACTAGTTTCTGTGCGATGATGTACATAACGGCGTATCCGTTGGAAATAATGGAGTTCAGCTCCCGTTCGAGGCGCGCGGAAACGATCTCCGGCAGCTCCTCGCCGTAGATTTCATGCGCGCGGTCGTAACAGATTCTCCGCAGTGTCTTGTCGGAATCCTCGATGACCGGCGGAAATTTTCCGGCACGGATCGGGGAGATTTTCTCGACAAGGTCGGAGATTTTGCGCGGATTGGTGATGACGACCTCCTCCGCTTTCTCACTTCCGAGATACGAAAACTCTTCAAGCATCTCCTCGGTAGTGCGCAGGAACAGCGGTGCCTGCTCATCCGCGTCGTCAAAACCTTTTCCGGTCATGATGATGCGGCGGTAGATCTCGTCCTGCGGATCCATGAAGTGGACGTCGCACGTTGCCACAACAGGCTTATGGAACTGCTCGCCAAGTTTGACGATGCGCCTGTTGATCTCTTTTAAATCCTCCTCGCTCTCTACGGCAGAAACGTCCTCTTTTTTGATCATGAACGCGTTGTTGCCGATCGGCTGGATTTCCAGATAATCGTAGAAGTCCACGAGACGCGCAATCGCCGCATCCGGTTCACCGCGCAGGATTGCCTGGTAGAGTTCGCCCGCCTCGCAGGCAGATCCGATCATCAGACCGTCCTGGTATTTCAGGTAGACGCTCTTTGGCAGCTTCGGCCGGCGGTTGTAGTATTTCAGGTGGGATTCCGACACGAGGCGGTACAGATTGACACGTCCCGTCTCGTTCTTTGCCAGAATGATCGCATGGTACGATGGAAGCTTGCGCACAGCCTCCTCCGATACTTTTCCCTGCGCATTCAGGTCATCCAGAGTCAGAATATTGCGCTCCTCCAGCATTTTTACGAATTTCACGAAAATTTCCGCCGTACAGCCGGCATCGTCCACCGCACGGTGATGGTTTTCCAACGATACGCCGACCGCCTTCGCAACGGTATCCAGCTTGAAACGGTTGAGGCCCGGCAGCAGGAAACGCGCCATGGCGACGGTGTCCGCCGTTGTAAATTCCCGCTCGATCCCCTGCAGGACGCAGTTGTGCTCGATAAAGCTCATATCGAACGAAGCATTGTGGGCAACCATAACGGCTCCCTCACTGAACTCCAGGAATTTCGGCAGCACCGTTTCGATGTCCGGCGCGTCAAGAACCATGTTGTCGTTGATGCCGGTCAGGTTCTCAATCCGGAACGGGATCGGGACTTTCGGGTTGACGAAGGTGGAAAACTTATCGACAATCGCTCCGTTTTCCACACGGACGGCACCGATCTCAATGATTTTGTTGACAACCGGGGAAAATCCCGTCGTCTCGATATCAAACACAACGTAGCTTCCGTGGATGTCCTGTCCTTTGCTGTTGACAACGATATCTTTCAAGTCGTCGACGAGATAAGCCTCCATGCCGTAGATGACCTTGAACGGAGCCGAAACTTTTTTCAGCTCATCTTTTGTCGCATCCGGGTGCTCTGCCTGGTATTTTTTCCGGTAAGCGCCGTCGATCGCCTCGATCGCATGGTTTGCCTCCGGGAAGGACTGCACCACGCCGTGGTCAGTGATCGCGATCGCCGGATGGCCCCACTCGTAGGCACGCTGTACCAGACGGGCAGCATCGGTGACACCGTCCATATCGCTCATCTTTGTATGACAGTGCAGCTCCACACGCTTCACCGGACTCGTATCCTGACGGCCGGTACGGAAATCGGTGATCTTCTTGATGCCCCAGACAGACATAACCGTCAGATCGTGGTCAAATGCATCAACCGTCGTTTTTCCTTTTACTTTAATGAACGCGCCTTTTTTGATCGCATCCTTTAATTCCGGCACTTCCGCGTTCTGGACGAAAATCTTGACGCCGATGGTATCCGTAAAGTCGGTGATCGTGAACATGAAAATCGTACGCTCATTCCGGATCTCGCGCATATCCACACTCTGGACTCTTCCTCGGATGACAACATCACCGATCTCATCGCCGATTTTCAGAATCTCCACGCTCTCATCCTCGAAATCTCTTCCGTACAGCACATCCGGATTGGAGGATTTGCGCGGCTGATTGTCCGCATTCCGGCTGAAACTGCCCTTGCCTTTCTTGAAGGAACCGCGTCCGCCGCCGGAAAAACCTTTTCCCCTTCCGCCGTCTGCTGCTTTTTCTTTTTTCGCCTCGCCGCCCTTGGCTGCTGCGGCTGCTTTTGGCTGTTCGCCTGCTGCCTCCGCCTGCTCTTCCATCCGGTTCTGCTCTTTTTCGCCGAGCATCTCACCGTAATGGGTATGCGCCAGAACGTGGCGCACTTCCTCCCGGATGCGGAGCTCGGAATTTCTCATGGCGCGGCTCTCGCCCTCCGGCTTTCTCATCTCGGTTTCCACGATCAGGTCGAAGCCGCACCGCTCACAGAAGATTTTCTCGAGAATGTGGACCAGCTCCTCCTCGCGCTCCTTTGCCACAACGGAATCCACGAGCACCAGGTGCATTTTGTTCGTCTCCGGGAAGGTAATCTCGGCAGTCGAAAACAGATGATTCAGAAAGACACTGTGGTTTTTCAGCTCGAGCAGGATACTCGGACGGTACACCTCCAGAAAGTTTTCCGGCGTATACTGGCGCGACAGATAGAACCGCTCAATAATCTTCACGCGCAGCGGCACGTTGGAAAAGAGCTGCTCCTCGATCTGGCGCTCCAGCTGATAAATATATTTTTTGTGAATCCACTGATGGCTGACCACATAGATCCGCAGCAGATCTTTTTTCTTATTGATCGATACCCGCGAAACCTCCACGGTATCGAGAAGCTCTGCCATGCCCCCTTCGATTCTCAAATCCGGAAATACTTCCTGAAACTGTTTTTCCATTCCTATTCCTGCTTTCTTTTTTACTTGCCCCAGTGATCCAGCTCGTCCTTTAAGACGGACAGCAGCTCGCTCTCCGGTACTTTTTTCACGATTTCACCTTTTTTAATTAAAATGCCGACGCCTTTTCCGCCTGCAACACCAAGATCCGCCTCTTTTGCCTCGCCCGGTCCGTTGACCACGCAGCCCATGACGGCAACCTTGATATCAAGATCGTAGCCCTGCACCAGTGTTTCCACCTGGTTTGCCAGTCCGATCAGGTCAATCTGGGTCCGTCCGCAGGTCGGACACGATACGACCTCAATGCCGCCTTTTCGAAGTCCCAGGGTCTTTAAGATCCGTTTTGCGGATTTGATTTCCTCGAGCGGATCGCCGGTCAGGGAAACACGGATCGTATCTCCGATGCCCTGATATAAAATAATACCGAGCCCCACTGCCGATTTGATGTTGCCGGAATACAGCGTTCCTGCCTCCGTAATGCCGACATGAAGCGGATGATCCGTCTGGTTCGTGATCAGCTCATGCGCTTTTGCACACATCATCACATCAGACGATTTGATACTGATGACGAGATTGTCATAGCCCATCTCCTCGATGATCCGCACTTTGTCGAGCGCGCTCTCCACCAGGCCCTCTGCCGTTACGCCGTTGTATTTTTCCACCAGCTCTTTTTCGAGTGAACCGCTGTTGACGCCGACGCGGATCGGAATCTGGCGTTCTTTTGCTGCATCTACAACCGCCTGGATCCGGTCGCGGCTGCCGATGTTGCCCGGGTTGATGCGGATTTTATCGGCTCCGTTTTCGATCGCGGCGATCGCCAATCGATAGTCAAAATGAATGTCTGCTACAAGCGGAATCGAGATCTGCTTTTTGATCTCGGACAGCGCCCTGGCTGCCTCCATGGTCGGGACGGCGCATCGGATAATGTCACATCCGGCTTCCGTGAGCGCCTGGATCTGCTTTACGGTTGCCTCCACATCTTCTGTTTTGGTATTCGTCATGGACTGGATCAGAATCGGATTTCCGCCTCCGATGACCCGGTCGCCGATTTTCACAACTCGTGTATTTGCTCTGCTCATTGTCTTTCCTCCATTTATTTTCTCCGTGATGGCATAAAAATCTTATTTTATTATAAGACAATTTTTTCTCTGGCACAACCGTCTTTTCTCTTGCAATTTTTTCCCAAATTTTCTATAATGCTAGGAGTGATTTTTTTTGATTCAACTGGAAAGGAAGACATACAAACGATGAAAAAGATGATCCTCGTAACCTCGCCGCCGGCGTGCGGAAAGACATACATTTCAAAACAGCTCGCCAAGGAGCTGAAACACGTTGTTTATCTCGACAAGGACACGGTCATTCCGCTGTCGAACCGCGTTTTCAAAGCGGGCGGACAGGAAATCAACCGCAGTTCTGATTTCTTCGAGGAGAATATCCGCGATTATGAATATGAAGTAACGGTCAATTTCGGACTGGAAGCACTCGAGTATGACGATATTGTGCTGATCAACGCACCATTCACACGCGAAGTGCATGATGAGAAGTTCCTGAAAAACTTCTCCAAAAAGCTCGCTGACCATGGGGCAAAGCTTGTTGTGATCTGGGTTGTCACAAAACCGGAGATCTGCCACCAGCGCATGATCGACCGCAACTCCGTGCGCGATACGTGGAAGCTGGAGCACTGGGATGAATATGTGAAAACGATCGACTACTCCATCCCGGAAGCACTGAAGAAAATGAGCAGCTGCCTCGATCTGATGCTGTTCTACAATTCTTCGGATGAAGAATATCAGAAATCCATGGAGATGGTTATCTCCCGTCTCGAAGACGAATAACGACTAAACGAAAAAAGAGAATTTTGCCGGACCTCATTTTTACAGTCTGCAAAATTCTCTTTTTATTTATAGAAACTATTTTCACATCCGATACAAAAGATAATCCGCCGCTGCCGCCCACAGCACCCAGGAAACGCAGAGAACTGCGAACACACTCTTATATCCGAGCACGGCAAAGTGGACGCGCCATTTTTCCTTCTGCGTGAATTTCTCCGGGTTTTTGCCTTTTACCATCAGCATTCCGGCGATCACGAACATGCCGAGGGCCGCGATCAGCAGCAGGCCGTCTTTCGCCGCCTCAAGGGCAGCGCGGAACGTGAATCCCCCAAAGAGGAATCCTCCCAGCAGCAGCACAGCTGCCGCAGCGCCGCCGGAGAGCAGGCCGATTGTAAATGCTTTGCCGAGATCACGGCAGATGTTCTTTATCTTTTCCATGTTTTATAATTCCTTATTTTCTTCTAACGCATCGCAGAAATGACATGCCACAAAGTGATTGTTGCCCACGTCTTTTAATTCCGGCATCTGCTGTCGGCAGATGTCTTTTGCGTACTTGCATCTTCCCTGGAATTTGCAGCCCGGCTTCGTGTTGATCGGGCTCGGCACCTCGCCTTCGAGGCGGATTTTTTTGCGGTCGCGCTCTGCCTCTACTTTCGGGTCCGGAATCGGAATCGCGGAGAGCAGTGCCTGTGTGTACGGGTGGCGCGGGTTGGCGTACAGCTCCTCGGATGTCGTCAGCTCGACGAGCGTTCCCAGATACAGAACCGCCACACGGTCGGAAATATGTTTGACCATCGACAGATCATGCGCAACGAAAAGATAGGTCAGACCCATCTTCTTCTGTAAGTCCACAAGCAGGTTGACGATCTGCGCCTGAATCGAAACGTCGAGTGCGGAGATCGGCTCATCGAGAACGATGAACTCCGGCTGCACGGCAAGCGCACGCGCAATACCGATTCGCTGGCGCTGTCCGCCGGAAAACTCGTGCACAAAACGGTTCGCATGCTCGCGGTTCAGTCCGACCAGTTCCAGATATTTGTAGATCATCTCCTGGCGCTCTTTTTTATTCTTCGCCAGATGATGGATATCGATTCCCTCGCCGATGATATCGGCAACTGTCATACGCGGGTCAAGCGATCCATACGGATCCTGAAAGACCATCTGTACCTGTTTTTTGAAGGCAAACCGCTCTTTTCCGTTTAACGCATGGACATCGGTTCCCTTGTAGAGCACCTGTCCGTCGGTCTTGTCATACAGGCCGATGCAGGTACGGCCGCACGTTGTCTTTCCACATCCGGACTCGCCAACCATTCCAAGTGTCTCACCCTTGTAAATTTCGAAGGAGACATCATCCACGGCCTTTAAGGTCGCATGGTTTCCGACCTGAAAATATTTTTTCAGATGGGAAACGGAAAAAAGCACTTCTTTTTCGTTATTTTCCATTACAGTTCTCCTCCTTCCAGATTTGGCATTTCTACTTTTGGTGCCATCGGGTGATGGAGCCAGCAGGCAGCCTTATGCTCGCCGCCGAATTCCGTTGCCTCCGGCATCTCTTCCTTACAGATCGGCATACAGTAGCTGCACCGCGTGCAGAACGGACATCCGACCGGCGGGTTTAAAAGATCCGGCGGAGTTCCCGGAATTGTCGCGAGTTCCTGCTTGTTTTTCAGATCCAGACGCGGTACGGAACGGATCAGCGCCCAGGTATACGGGTGACGCGGACGATAGAAAATATCCTCACACGTTCCGCTTTCCACGATAATACCGGAATACATAACAGCAATCTTCTGTGCGATATTTGCCACAACACCGAGATCATGTGTGATCATGATGACGGACGTCTGATTTTTCTTTTGCAGATTTTTGATAATATCGAGAATCTGTCCCTGAATTGTCACATCGAGCGCGGTCGTCGGCTCGTCACAGATCAGAATTTTCGGATCACAGGCAAATGCAATCGCGATCATAACACGCTGACGCATACCGCCGGAAAATTCGTGCGGATACTGTCTGACACGTTTTTCCGGCTCCGGGATGCCGACCATGCGCAGCATCTCGACAGCCTCCTTTGCCGCTTCCTGTTTTGTCATGTTTTTGTGGCCCATCAGATTTTCCATAATCTGTTTTCCGACACGCATCGTCGGATTTAAGGAAGCCAGCGCATCCTGGAAAATGATTGCACACTCGCCGCCTTTGTAATGCTGCCACTGTTTTTTGTTGTATTTCAGAATATTCTCTCCATTGTAGAGAATTTCACTGTTCTCTTTCATCTCACCCTGCGGCGCCTTGATGAGGCCCATGATGGATTTCGCCGTTACAGATTTTCCGCAGCCGGATTCGCCCACAATTGCGAGCGCCTGACCTTTCTCGAGAGAAAACTGTACACCGCGGACTGCCTTTACTTCACCGGCATAGGTGTGATAAGAGACTCTTAAGTTTTTTACTTCCAGAATCGGATTGTTTTGTTCGTTCATATCGTTATCTCCCACTTATTACTGGCGAAGTCTCGGATCCAGGGCATCGCGCAGGCCGTCTCCCAGAAGGTTGAATGCCATAACGATGATACAGAGCACGAGACATGGGAACAGAAGCTGTGACGGATAGAAATCCATGTTCTGCTGTCCCATCGAAATCAGGACACCAAGGCTGATCGACGGTGCCTTGAGGCCGATGCCGAGGAAGCTAAGACCTGCCTCCGTAAAAATAAACATCGGGATTGCCGTCGCCGTATCCAGAATCAGGATACCCAGCATATTCGGTACATAGTGTTTTAAGATGATGCGGAGCGGTTTTGCACCGAGCACCTCCGCCGCGTAAACGTATTCCGTCTCACGGAGCTGTTTGATCATACCGCGCACCTGACGTGCCGTGTTACACCATGCGGTGACACTAAGCGCGACCAGAAGTGCAAACAGGTTATTTCCAAGAATCATCATGATCAGAATCGTAAGAAGCAGAGACGGAATCGAGTTGATAACCTCGATGATCCGCATCAGAACCTCATCGACCCAGCCGCCGAAATGTGCCATCAGCGCGCCATATACCGTTCCGATGATGAGTTTGATTGCCGTTGCAACGATCGCGATGATCAGTGATGCCCGCGCGCCGACCCAGACTCTTGAGAAGAGGTCACGTCCCAGGTTGTCGGTTCCAAACCAGTATTTTGACGATACGCCCTGGTTTTTCTCGGCGATATTCATGGATACATAATCATATCCTTTGATATGCGGTCCGATGATGACCATGACAAGCAGAATGCCGAGCACAACAAGAGATCCCATTGCGATCGGATTTTTGCGGAGCCGTCTCCAGGCGTCCTGCCAGTAGGAAATGGTCGGGCGGTCAATCCGGTTCGCATCTTCCTCGGTGTATCCTATTACTTTAAATTTTTCCGGTGTTAATGCTGCCATAATATCCTCCTTATCTGCTCTTTCCTGTCAGACTGATTCTCGGGTCAACGACCACGTACAGCAGGTCCGTGATAAAGAGAACACCGATGTAAAGTGCTGCGATAATAACCGTCTCTCCCATGATAATGGAAAGATCCTGGTTATTGACCGCCGTCACATAATACTGTCCGATTCCCGGGATGGAAAAGATGCTCTCGATGAAGAAGGAGCCTGTGATACACATGGCAACCGACATCGGAAGCTGTGTGATAACCGGGATAAACGAGTTCCGAAGGATATGGCGGCGGATAATCTGTCCGCGGCTTAAGCCCTTCGATTCAGCAGTCAGCACGTAATCCTGATTGATCACATCGAGCATCGAGGTTTTCAGCAGACGCGCATACGTTGCGATATAAGAAAAGCATCCTGTCAGGGTCGGAAGAATCGTGTATTCCCATCCTCCGAACCACAGATCCTTTCCCGCAGGCCAGCCGATCGTCGGCAGAACCTTCAGGTTACCTGCGAAAATTTTCTGAAGCATCAGACCAAAGATCAGGTTCGGAATGGAAATCAAGAGGACCGACAGGGCGATCACCATATAGTCCCAGAAGCTTCCCCTCCTCATTGCCGCAAGAATTCCAAGCAACAGACCGATCGTGATACCGGCCAGCACCTGCTGGATACCAAGGCGGGCGGATACCGGAAGACGGTCATGAATCAGCTTCTGTACCGTCTGTCCCGCATAGACAACAGATTCCCCGAACTCTCCCTTGCAGATTCCCTTCATTGTGATCACATAGCGCTCCATCATCGGCTTGTCGAGGCCGTAGCGCTTATAGAGGTTTTCCTTTACGGTCGGCGAGAGCTTGCTCGCACGCTCCGTCAGCGGATCTCCCGGAACCGCTTCCAGAAGGAAAAACGTGGCCGTTGCAATCAGAAACAGTGTGATCAGCATTTCTGCAAAACGGCGCAGTAAATATTTTGGCATAAAAATCCTCTCCCTGTCCGGTCTTTTCCGACCGGAATTTTATTATGATAGCGAAAGAAGAGCCTATTGTTTCATAAGCCCTTCTTCCCTCATTTCTTCTGTTTTGCTGCTTTTTTATTTCTGTACAGATGCTCTGTAAAGCTCCTGGCTTGCGCCGAAGGAGGATGTGTAGAAATCTTTTACCCAGTTCTGATAATAGTAATGTTTATCAGAGTAGTACAGCGGTGCAACACCACAATCCTGTGCAACCAGCAGATCTTCCAGCTTCTGGTAAATCTCAAGGCGTTTTGCGTTGTCGTTCTCTCCGGTCAGAGAATCGATCAGGCTGTCGTACTCGCTGTTGCTATAGAGGCCGTAGGAATCATAAACGCCTGTCTTCATGACGTTCAGGAAATCCAGCGGATCGTTGTAATCGCTGAACCATCCGCCTACAAAGATATCGTAGTTCTTGTTATCGCGCTCGTTTGCAAACATCTGGTAATCGCCAACGGTATTCAGCTCTACCTTTACGCCCAGATTCTGGGAAATGGACTGCTGCAGGTACTCTCTCTCGAGCTGATTCTCGGTAGCAGAACCCTGGGACAGCAGTGTAATGGTGATGTCTTCCGGTTTGTCGGTGATACCAAGCTCATCAAGGCCTTTCTGGAACAGTGCTTTTAACTTGTCTGCATCTCCTGCATACTGCTCATATTCCTCTTTCATGGTCTCCGACGCCTGCTTGCGGTAGGAAGTTCCGTCGAGCGTGATCGCCGGGGAAACGAAGCCGTAAGCTGCGGTGTATCTTCCGTAAACAGCTGATACCATCTCCTCACGGTTGATGGAGTAGGAAATTGCCTTGCGGATGTTTACGTTTTTCATCAGACCAGATTTTCCGCCCTCAGACTGCTCGTAGCACAGAACCATAGTTCCCGGGTACTCGGTGGTCATGGTCTGCATATTGCCTGCTTCTACTTCTTTGTCATATTTTGCAATGTAATCGCCTGCTGCATCGAAAACGTCCAGCTGTCCGTTATCGAACATGGTTGCTGCTGTTGCGTTCTCTGCTACACAGTACCAGTTTACCTGATTCAGTTTTACGTTGTCCTTATCCCAGTACTGGTCATTTTTCACCCATGTCATGGAGTTATCTTCTACCAGGTTGGTCATGGCAAACGGTCCGTTGTAGACACATTTTGTCCAGTCTTTTCCCCACTGGTCTCCGGCTGCCTCTGCGACATCCTGACGGGTCGGGTAAAGCGGAGTTGCTACCAGCTTGGACTGGAAGGTCGGATCCGCTACCTTTAAGGTAACCTCGAAGGTGTAATCGTCCACTGCCTTGATTCCGATCTCATCGGCAGAGCCCTGTCCGTTATAATACTCCTCTGCTCCTACTACGTTGAACAGGAAGAAAGAATAGGAATAGCCGTATTCCGGATTTAACAGACGTTTCCATCCGTACTCATAATCTGCTGCGGTAACCGGCTGTCCGTCGGACCATTTTGCATCCTTTCTCAGATGGAAGGTATAAACCAGTCCGTCGTCGGATACGTCCATGGATTCTGCACCGGCGTACTCGAAACGGTCTCCGTTCTCATCTGCTACGTCACGCATCAGTCCTTCGTAGCACTCTGCCATCATCCAGCGCCATCCCATATCCTGTACATCGAAGTTGTTTCCAAAGGATACCGCGCGAAGATTGATCTGTCCGTCCACTTCACCTGCAGTCTCCGGTGCTGCAGAATCCGCTGCTCCAGTACTGGTTGATGCCGCTGTAGCATTGTCAGCAGTTGCTACCTGTGCCTCTCCGCTGCTTCCGCATCCGGCCAGAAGACCGGCTGCCATGCATCCTGCCAAAAGCAGAGAAACGACTTTGTTTCTTTTTCTCATTGGTGTTCCTCCTTTGTTTTCCGCAGACCCTCCCCAGCTGATCCGGCTATGTCTGCACACGGGCCATTGTTTTTCATATAATTATCCTGAATTTTTTCTCTTATTCGGACAATAGCACGAAATAATACCTTGTTTTTTCACTCTTTTCACGTGATTTTAGCCCAACTTTTATCAGAATATCGAAAAATATCTTTTTTGTCAATCTTTTTTCCTACACATTTTGTATTTTTTAAGTGCGCAACAATTCGGTATCAAAAGGAAAAGAAGGAGGCTGCCGTCGCACACAGCATTCTCCTTCTTCTTTTTCTTTCTTTTTCTTTCTTTTTCTTTCTTTTTCTTTCTTTTTCTTGCTTTTTCTTGCTTCTTCTTTTTCTTTGCTTTTTCTCTTTTATTCCGCTTTTGCATCCATCTGCCGCAGGCTGTGGATCAGCTCCTCACAGATCTCCAGCTCGCTCTTTCCGTCCGTCTCGATGATAATGTCGGCTGCGGCCTCATATTTCTCACGGCGCTTGCTCATCAGATCCGCGATAAACGGAACGGTTTTGTTGTTCTCGATCAGCGGTCTGTCGTGGCTGTCTTTGACACGGTCTAAAATCGTCTCCGGCTTTGCAGTCAGAAGAACAACGCGGCCGTTCTTTTTCATCTCTACAACGTTGCACTCACGCATCGGAGTTCCGCCGCCGCACGAAATGACAACGTTTGTTCTCGACTGCATTTCAATCAGAAGATTCGTCTCGCAGTCACGGAAATACTGTTCGCCGTAAGTCTCAAAAATATCGGAGATGCTCATACCGGCACGCTCTGCGATGATCTGATCCATCTCGATGATATCCATGGCAAACACGGTTTTGAGATAATCGGAAATGGTGCTCTTTCCGGCTCCCATGAAGCCAATCAGTACAATATTATAATTGAACAGCTTTCTTGCCTGAATCTTTTTACTGTTTCTTGTGATGCTCTCGAAAACATCCGCAACTTCGTTTTTATGGCGTTTTTCCTGCATCCGGCGTTCCAGCCATTCCTTCTGTTTTGCTTCCTGCTCCGGCTGGAGAATCGGCACGTTATTTGCTTCTTTATATACCATAATGTCCTCGACAATACGGTTTCTCATCAGCAGCGCATCCAGAATAATCTCATCGCACTGTCCGAGGCTCTCTCGTAATACTTCCAACTGATTCATGTTTTTATCCTTTCCAGACTTGTGTGTACTTGTTCGCACAGCCCTCTTCCGGTATTTTTGTCGTATTTTTTGACATTTTCTGTTATTATAGCAGTTGTCCTCCGGAATCACAACAAAAATTTGCACAAAAGTGCGAAAAGCCCATGGAATCTTTTCAGAAATCCATGGGTTTTGGTATATTTTTATTTAAGATCGTCTTTCGAATCCGCATGATACCTGTTCTCCCAGGCATCTTCTGTGGATAACTTCTCATCAGAGTTCAGAAAACTCAGCTCTGCCCCCCCCCGATTTCAGATTCTTTTTCAGCTTTTCAATCTGAATCGAAGTCTGTTTTTCTTCGGATATGGTGTTCAGCTCCTCGCAGATGGCATCTTTGATATCGAGCAGACACTCGAGCATCAGCGGGCTGAAGGTACCGCACTCGCCGTTCAGGATCATCTCGATGGCTTTCTCGTGCGTGTATGCCGATTTGTAGACACGCTCGCTTGTCAGCGCATCGTAAACATCGGCAATCGATACAACCTGGGCTGCAATCGGGATCTCCTCACCTTTTAAGCCGTCCGGGTAACCCTTTCCGTCGTACCGCTCATGATGCCAGCGACAGATCTGGTACGCAATCTGTACCAGCTTCTCGTCCTGATACAGTTCCAGGCTCTTCAGCATGGACGCTCCGATCAGGGTATGTTTCTTCATCTCCTCGAACTCTTCTTTCGTCAGCCTTCCCGGCTTATTTAAAATGTTCTCGTCAATGCCCATCTTTCCGATATCGTGCAGCGCGGATGCCGTTGTGATCATCAGCTGATCGGACCAGCTTAAGTGGTAGCGGTCTGTCTTCTGTACCAGACGCTCGAGGAGCATACTGGTCAGAACGTTGATGTGGTGGACATGAAGTCCGCTCTCGCCATTCCGGAATTCCATGATATGGCTCAGGATACTGATCATCATCTGATTGTTTTTCTCTTTTTCGTAAATCTGCTCGGTGACGAGCGTCACGAGACGGCGCTGTTTTGCATATAATTTGATCGTGTTGAAGACACGCTGGTAAACAACTTTTGCATCAAACGGACGACTGATATAATCGGATACACCCTGCTCATACGCACGGCGCACAAATGCGGTGGAATCCTCGCTCGATATCATGATGACCGGAACCTCTTCGATCCAGTGGTTGCGGTTCATGTAGTCAAGCACTCCGAAACCGTCCATGCCCGGCATGACGATATCCAGAAGGATCAGCGCAAGGCCTGTTCCGTATTCTTCCAGCAGACGCAGGCACTCTTCGCCGGTGGAAGCCTCGATGATATCGTATTCATCCTGCAGAATCTCCGAGAGGATGATACGGTTCATCTCGGAATCATCCACGATCAGGATGCGCTGTTTTTCTCTGCGGTTTTCCTGACGGACAACATCGTCCTGACAACCCAGGATCTGGTCTTTCTCGGTGACAACCATGTTTTTCCGTTGTTTTGCAAGATACATCAGCTGATCGGCACGCATCGCAGCTTCGCCGATCGTCTCATCTCTTGTCAGAACACCTCCTACGCTGACGGAAAGACGCATCTTCGAGTAGCCCGGCACCTGTGCCTCATGGATCTGTGACTGAATCTGTTTTAATTTCTGTACAAAGTTTTCCTCATCCATCTCCGGCAGAACCAGCAGAAATTCGTCTCCTCCTAAGCGGATCAGACGGTCGGTACGTCGGGTGCAGCGGTTGACGGTCTTTACAATGGTGTCAAGCGCCATATCTCCGGCATTGTGGCCGTATGTATCGTTGTATAATTTGAAATCATCGAGATCGATCATGGCTACGCCGCAGCAAAAGCTGGCGTCCCGGATCTGGTCTTCGAAGTAGCGGCGGTTGAATACTCCGGTCAGCGCGTCACGATACAGCTCTTCGCTGTAGCTGTTCAGCTTGCTTACCAGATTCTGGCGTCCTTCGGAGTCCATCAGTGTTTCATCGTCGAGACGGTTGATCATCTCGATCACGCATGGTTCTCCTTCGATCTCCACGTATCTTGCAATGACCTGATACACATTCGACGCAATGCATTCCAGTTTTGATTTCTGCGATTTCTCCCGCAGGGCTTTTTCGGAAATACAGTTAAGGCACGGCATCGCTTTGTTCCATACTGCGTAGCATTCACACAGCTTGCCATTCTCTTCATCGATAATAAAATATCCGATCTCATCCGGACGGAGAACCCGCACATACATGAAAATATTCTTCAGATGTTCCACCAGACGTTCTGCCTGTTTCTGTGTCATCTGAACATCCTTAGAAGGCTCTTTCTTATTTATTTTTTCACATTCCGGCAATTCGGTCTGATTCATCTGTTTCCCTCTCTTCTCCCCGGTACACACAAAACTTCATTACCCCTTTGTGTGCTTCCGCGTTTTGCTACATTTTCCCATTTTAATTACAGTTATACATAATAGTGTAACGATTGTTTCCCGTTTCGTCAAGAAAAAAGTGTACAAAAACCGTCCTGTAATGGAAATTTATTCAAAAAAACCGACCGGTTTTACGCGGTCGGTTTTTTCTTCTTATCATAGAAGACACGGCTGTATAACTGCGGATAGATGTTGCTGCAGGAGAGCGCCGGTCCTTCAATATAGCGGTAATGATCGAAATCGTAAACACCGTAATCCGGCTCGGAGTTATCCAGCCAGAAAGCATTGATGCCGTAATCGTAGTAGTTCTTCTTGCATACGTCCCAGACATATTTTCTTGTCTCCGGATTGAACACGTCGATCTCAACGCAGTCACCCTGGAAATCGTATGTCTGCTTTTTCGCGCAGACTGTCCCTGTATGTTTTTCATTTTATTAATTTTTTTTGTCTGTTTCTTGAAGTTTTTATCCGATTTCTAACACTATTTTGATCTTTTTACCAAATTTGCGGAATGGGCTTTATTTTTAACTGCACAAATTCCATTTCTTATGATAGAATATTTACGAAAAAATAAAGTATCTGATTCACTATACTTTGATTCACAATAAAATGAGGGAGTAATCCATGATTCAAACGAAAGATTCGAACTTAACCTTCCGCCCGCTGACCATCGACGACGCAGAGCAGTACAATGCACTTCTGCGCTACGCCTTTCAGGTTACAGAGCAGGAGCTTTCCGAAAGCGGATGGAAAGACGATGAAATCAAGCAGTCCAAATTCCCGGTTCTCGTCCGTGCCGATGTGCTCGGCTGTTTCTGCGAGGAGGATCTGGTATCACAGTTCGCGGTTTATCCGCTGGACATGAATATCTACGGTGTCCGCTATCCCGTCGGTTTTGTCACCAGCGTCTGCACCTACCCGGAATACACCGGCCAGGGCATCATGAAAAAGCTGATGATCCGGAGTCTCACGCGCATGCGGGAAAACCACCGTTCCTTTGCGCTTCTCTATCCCTACTCTATTCCGCTCTACCGGAATCTTGGATGGGAAATCATTTCCAATAAGATGACATACACCATCAAGGACACGCAGGTGCCGCGGAAACTCAAAGCCCCTGGCTATGTGCGCCGCGTGGCATGGGATGACAAGGATTTTAAGGAACTACATACCAAATTTGCTTCGAAGACGCACGGCTGCCTCTACCGCAACAATCTGGCGTGGGAAGAATATTTCCGCTGGGATGAGGATGATACCGTCGTTGCGATCTACTATTCCGCTGATGATGTGCCGTACGGCTACATGGTCTATCTGATCAGCTCCGATATCATGCATATCAAAGAGATGATCTATCTGAACCGTGAGGCGCAGCTGGGACTCTGGGAGTATATTCATGCACACGATTCCATGATCGATGAGGTCAAAGGAAATAACTACTACAGTGAACCCATCGCGTTCGAGCTTGAGGACAGCGATATCAAAGAAACGATTCGCCCGTACTCGATGGGGCGTATCATCGATGTCGTGCAGTTTATGGAACATTACGCCTGCGACCCGGACGAGCCGGATGTGTGTATCCGTTTTGAGATCGAGGATGAGCTGCTTCCGTGGAACAATGACAGCTTCACATTCTTCTTTGAAAAAGGACACTGTGTGCCGACCGACCGCGAGCCGGACCATGTGATGAAAATGACGATCGCATCGCTCACGACACTGCTGCTCGGCTACAAGACGGCTTCCAAGCTGTATGAGATGGCGCGCATCGAAACAACGCCGCAGACTGTGGAATGCCTGGACGACCTGCTCTTCCACCATATTCCATATGTTTCGGACTATATTTAATTTATTTTACGCATTGCAAAAGAGGGACTCCCGTGAAAGGAATCCCTCTTTTTCTATGTAACATTTTTTAGTTTTCTTCCAGTTTGATTTTCTCCTGCAGCACAACGCAGCCTGCCATATCGCCGATGACGTTGACGCAGGTGGCACCCATGTCACACAGTGTGTTGATGCTGATGTAAACGCCCATGACGCCGGCCGGAAGACCTGCCATCGTGGCGAGTGCTGCGAATGATGCGATCGCGCCGCCCGGGATACCCGGTGTTCCGACAGAAAGCAGGACGTTGGCAAGCAGAATGATCACCATCATCGAAATGCTGACGCTGATGCCGCAGGCATTTGCGAAGAACATGATCATAAACGACATCAGGATCGATACCGCATCCATGTTGACAGTGGCACCAAGCGGGATTGCGATACTGCTGATCTGGTTCGAAACGCCGAGTTCTTTCTCGACACAGCGCTTGCTGATTGGGATCGTCGCGGAACTGGAACATGTTCCGAATGCATTCAGGGCTGCCGGCATGATCGCCTTAAAGAACTTGACCGGACTCGTCTTTCCGATGAGTTTTACAGCGCCGCCGTAGACGACGATCGCAAATCCATAGAATGCCACATACAGAATGATGAGCTGGGTTGCCAGGGAAACGATGGTTTTGGTTCCGTTTGCCTCGACAACCGGCACGATCGTACAGAAGACACCGATCGGGGTGAAGTACATAACGGTGCTGATGACTTTTAAGCAGACCTCATTCAGGGAGTCGATCACGTTTAAGAGCGGCTGTCCCTTCTCTCCGACCGCAATCAGCGTAAAGCCGACAACGACAGCGAACACGAGTACCTGGAGCATGTTGCCCTCCGCAAATGCTTTCACCGGGTTGGACGGGATCAGGTTTTTGATCGTGTCGAGGATGCTGGTCATCTCGGTCGCCTGGATATCGGAAGTTGCCATCTCAAAATGGACTCCCTTTCCGAGGCGGATCAGTCTTGGAATGATAATGCCGACTGCACTTGCAATCGCGGTGGTACACAGGAAGAAAATCATCGAGTAGCCGGTGATCTTACCTGTCGTTTTTGCATTTCCGATGCTGCAGATGCCCATGACAATTGAGCAGAATACCATCGGGAAAATCATCATATTCAAGGCGTTCATGTAGATGCCGCCGATGACGCCGGTTACGGTCAGAATCGGCGTAAAGCGGTCCGCCAGAAGAAGTCCGGTTAAGATACCGAGAATCAGTCCGGTAAAGATCGCACCTGTAATATGCTTCTGATACCATGCATAAAACTTTTTCATATGTTCTCTCTTCTCTCCTTTTTCACAGAGTAAGAGGCAGGTGTCCCTGTATCTTCTACCTGCCTCTTCGCATACGGCCATCTTATCACACAACCGCGGATAATTCCACCTAAAAATGGATTTATCCGCGGTTTTTCTGGCTTTTTGTCTTTTTTCTCTTTTTTATACGGCTGCTGCCCGGCTGTAGACTTTCTTCCGCACAATCAGATAGCAGATCACCTGCAGGATAATCGTGATGATCCACGATCCCGGATACGAAATGAACAGCACATACAGCGAGCGGTGCTGCGGGAAAATGCCGAAGATCCACACGATTCGCGTTCCGACCGTTCCGATGACGGACAGAATCATCGGCACCGCCGAGCATCCCATACCGCGCAGGGCTCCCGGGAAGAGGTCCATGATGCCGCAGAGGAAATACGGAACCGTCGTGATCGACAGAATTTCCATACCGCAGCGGATAACCTCCGGGTCCCCGGTGTAAATCTGCAGGATTTCCGTACCGAACAGATACGCGCCGCCACCCATCACCAGTGCGATGCCGCTGGAGAGAATCAGGCAGTCGATCAGCACCTTATCCATTCGTTTGTATTTTCCGACACCGTAGTTCTGGCTTGTGAAGCTCATGCACGCCTGGGTGACGGAGTTGACTGAGGTGTATAAAAATCCCAGCACATTGTTGGCCGCCGTGTAGCCTGCCATTGCAATCGAACCGAAGGAATTGACGGATGACTGCAGCAGCACGTTCGAGAAGTTGATGACGGTACTCTGAATACCCGCCGGGATGCCGACCTGGAAAATCGGGATGATGTAATCCTTTTTCAGGCACAGCTTCGAGAACCGGAGCTGATAACTTCCCTCGCTCTTATAGAGGCACCGCAGAACCAGCACGCAGGAGATCGCCTGCGAAACCACCGTTGCAATCGCCACACCTGCCACGCCGAGGCTGAACACGATCACGAGGAACATATTCAGACCAGCGTTGATCACACCCGATACAATCAGGAAATACAGCGGCCGCTTCGTGTCGCCGACGGCACGCAGAATCGCCGCACCGTAGTTGTACAGCATGAAAAACGGCATTCCCATAAAGTAAATTCTCATATACAATGCCGACTGATCAATGACATCCGCCGGCGTATCCATCAGCTCCAGCGCGCCTTTTGCAAAAAATACGCCCACAAACGCCATCACAACGCCGCTGATCAGCGCCAGCATGATCGATGTATGTACCGTTTCCGACATCTCCCGGTCGCGCCCCGCTGCATAATACCGCGCCGCAAGCACATTCGCACCGAGCGAGATTCCCATAAACAGGTTGATGAACACGTTGATGAGTGCCGTTGTCGATCCGACAGCCGCAAGCGCCTGGCTTCCGCTGAACCGTCCGACGACGATGATATCCACAGCGTTGAACATCAGCTGCAGAATGCCGGACACCATCAGCGGCAGCGAAAAGGAAATCAGCTTGTCCATAATCGTGCCGTTGCACATGTCGATTTCATATTTGTTCTTTTTCAAAAATACTCCTCCTTCTTTTGTAGCAGATATGCAGTCTTACACCGCAGACATATACAGAAATGATACCACTTTTTTCCGGTTCTGCACAGAGACTTTCCATAATTTATTGACTTCTGTAAAGTCCGCAGGTAAAATAAATACAATTACAGTTTTTCTGTATATAAATCAAGGACAGGAGAGAACCTATGAAAAAAATATGGATTACAGGTGCCGAAGGCCACATCGGTACTGCCCTTCTGGAACTGCTGGAGGGTGTGGAATATCAGCTTCTTCCGACGGATATTCACGAGGTTGATATTACCAAAATCGATGAAGTCACACAGTTCGTTTATGTCAACCGTCCCGACGTTATCATCAACTGTGCCGGTATGACCGACGTTGCCGAGTGTGAAAAAAACATCGACGAAGCCTATCGTGTCAATGCCATCGGTGTGCGCAACGTAGCGCTTGCCGCCAATGATATCGACGCAAAGGTTATTCAGATCTCAACGGATGATGTTTTCGACAAGGAATCCCGCATCCCGTACAACGAGTTTGATACCGTGCATCCGCGTACGATCTACGGAAAATCAAAAGAGGCCGGAGAGAAAATCCTGACACAGCTTTTGAACCGCTTTGTCATCATCCGAAGCTCCTGGATTTACGGGATCGGCCGCGATTTTGTGGATGAAGTACTCCGCAATGCGGCAAAAGGCGGCACGATGGAGGTTCCAAACAACCAGTATGCGGCTCCGACCAGTGCTTTTGAGCTTGCGCGCGTGATCTGCCACTTTATCGACAGCGAGGAGTATGGTCTGTACCACGTTGTCTGCCCCGGAAGCTGCAGCCGCTATGAGTTTGCAAGAACCATCCTCGAGTATACCGGAAAAACCGGTGACCTTGATCTCTACCCGGTTGTCGCACGCGATGATGTCCGCCCGACCTATTCTGTTCTGGACAACATGATGCTCCGTCTGACCGGTATTCCTGAGCCGCTCGACTGGAAAACGGCACTGAAAGAATATCTCGAAGAAACCGGAGGAATCGAATAATGGTCCGAAACAGAAAAGAAACAACGGAAAAGTCAAAAAAGAAGCTCGGGCTTTCCACCCAGATTTTTATTGCCCTGCTGGCCGGTGCGCTGCTCGGCGTGGTGATTCACTATTGGATCCCGTCCAGCTATATCAAGGACACCGTCATCGTAGAAGGTGTGCTGTATGTCATCGGACAGGGCTTTATCCGCCTGATGCAGATGCTTGTCGTACCGCTTGTCTTCTGCTCCCTCGTCTGCGGAAGTATGTCCATCGGAGACAGCAAAACCCTCGGAAAGGTCGGCGTAAAAACGATCGGCTTTTACCTTGTTACCACAGCACTTGCCGTCTGCATCGCACTTGGAACCGCCCTGCTCATTCACCCGGGGCTCGGACTTAACATGAGTGCGGTTCAGAAAGCCGACCTGTCCTCGACAGCAGCAGATTCCAGCGTCAGCCTGGTGGATACACTGCTCAACATCATCCCGAAGAACCCGATTGGTTCCATGGCAAACGGCGATATGCTTCCCATCATCGTATTCGCCCTGTTTGTCGGCGTAATGCTGGCAAAGCTCGGAAACCGCGCTTCGGTCGTTTCCAACTTTATCAGCCAGTTTAACGATGTCATGATGGAAATGACCATGACGGTCATGAAGGTGGCCCCGGTCGGCGTTTTCTGTCTGATTGCACGTACCTTTGCAACGGTCGGCTTTTCTGCGTTCGCACCGATGCTGAAATACATGGGAAATGTAACACTGGCGCTGGCACTGCAGTGCTTCATCATTTATCAGGTTCTTCTGTTCGTATTCACACGGCTGAATCCGATTAAATTCGTGAAGAAATTCCTTCCGGTTATGGGATTTGCATTTTCCACCGCAACCTCCAACGCGACAATCCCGATGTCGATTGATACCCTGAACAAAAAGATGGGTGTCTCGAAGCAGATTTCTTCGTTCACCATTCCGCTCGGCGCAACCATCAACATGGATGGTACCTCCATTATGCAGGGTGTCGCTGTCATCTTCATCGCAGAGGCATACGGTATTCATCTGACTCCGGCAAACCTCGCAACGGTTGTTGTTACCGCAACACTGGCTTCCATCGGTACCGCCGGTATCCCAAGCGTCGGACTTGTTACCCTGGCTATGGTACTGAATTCCGTCGGACTGCCAACGGAGGGTATCGCTCTTATCATGGGTATCGACCGTATTCTCGATATGCTGCGTACCGCCGTCAACATCACAGGCGATGCTGTCTGCACAACGATTGTCAGCCATCAGGAAAAGGCGCTCAACCGCGAAGTATTCAATCGCAATTAACTGCAATAAACTGCTTGCGAAAAGCCTTTTTCAGACACGCTCTAAGGCTAAGAAAACGCGTTCCCGTTTTCGGAAACCCCTGTGGTTTCCGGCGGGAACGCGTTTTTATTATCTTATTTCTCTGTTACAGTTCAAATGCCTGGCGGATGCTGTCATAATGCAGGAATTTACCTTCTGCGGCGTACTCTTTGATTTCGTCCGGCGCAGCAAAACGGTAGCCGTCTGTTTCTTCCTCCTGAAGATGGAGATCTTCGTCTTTGACATCCATCACGAAGCGATAGACATCGACAAAGTAATTGTCTCCCTCATCCGGGTTGATGCGCCGGTAGGTAAAGAGATAACCGCCGTCAGCCTTGCTCACATCGAGTCCGGTTTCCTCTCTGACCTCACGGCGCACGGCCTCCCAGGAGCTCTCTCCTGCCTGTGCCGCGCCGCCGGAAACCTCCCACCAGCCCGGTGCCCAGGCTTTCGTCATGACACGTTTTGTGATAAGAAAGGTCCCATCCGGTCTTGCGATTACGCCGAGTACGGTCAGGTGAAACTCGCCCGGCTTCATATGCCAGTCATTCCGTTTCATCGTGCGGCCGGTCGGCTGTTTGTTTTCATCATAGATATCCCAGAGTTCCATATCGTGTTTTCTCCTGTCGAACTTCTTCCGAGCCCCATCTCGATTTTTCTTCCCTTTCGCATGGTTCTGAATCATTACAGATACTGTTTAATCTCTTCCATCACATTTTCCAGCGGAATCTGTGTTTTCAGAGTCTTATCGCGGGATGCAACCTCGACAACGCCCTGTTTCATGTTTTTCGGGCTTACGATGATGCGCAGCGGAATGCCGAGCAGATCGGCATCGGCAAACATTACGCCGGCTCTGACGCTTCTGTCGTCGTAGATCACTTCGATGCCTGCATTCTGCAGATCCTCGTACAGCTTGTCCGCATATGCTCTGACTTTCTCGTCATCGACGCGGACTGCACAGAGGTGTACCTGCCACGGAGCGATAGCTTTCGGCCAGATCGGGCCGTACTCATCGTGATGTGCCTCGCAGACCGATGCTGCCAGACGGCCGACACCTATACCGTAGCATCCCATGATCGGGGTCTTGCTCTCGCCGTTTGCATCGACATAGGTCATATTCATGGATTTTGTATATTTGGTTCCAAGCTGGAAGATATTTCCGACCTCGATACCTCTGGAGATCTTCACAGTCTTTTTGCCGCATTTCGGGCAGATGCCGCCCTCCTGGATTTTTGCAAAATCGTGATACTCGGCATTCGGAACGTCGCGCTCCATGTCGAGTCCTTTGTAATGATGCTCTGCCTCGTTGGCTCCGCAGGAAAGGTTATTTCTTCCCTCGAGGGATTTATCGTAGAGGACAACGGCATCTCCGTTCACCTTCAGGTTCACCGGTCCGATGTAGCCTGCGTTCAGGCCGCATTCTTCGGTGATCACGGCTGCGTGAACCTGCTCGCCGAGGAAGTTGACCAGCTTCGTCTCGTTGACTTCGAGATCGCCGCGGATGAAAAGGACAACGTATTTATCATCAACATTCTGCTGATAAACAACGGCTTTGCAGGAGTTCTTTGTCTCGTCTCCGAAGAAATTGCAGACGTCTTCAATGGTGTGGACGTTCGGTGTATAAACCTTTTCGAGTGCAGCGGATTCTGCGTCTCTTGCGATATCGGAAATGTTCTCAGCTGCCTCCATGTTGGCTCTGTAATCGCAGGAATCACACAGAACGATGGAATCCTCTCCGACCGGAGTCAGAAGCATGAACTCATGGGAAATGTTTCCGCCCATCATACCGGAATCGGATTTGACAGATACCACCTCCGGCACGCCGACACGCTCAAAGATACGCTCGTATGCTGCGTGGCATTTCTCGTAATACTGCTCCAGATCTTCCTGGCTGGTATGGAAGGAGTAAGCATCCTTCATCGTAAACTCACGCACACGGATCAGTCCGGCTCTCGGACGGGCCTCATCACGGAATTTTGTCTGGATCTGATAGATCATAAACGGATATTTGGTGTAGCTCTGTGCATACTCGCGTACAAGGTGTACGGCTGCCTCCTCGTGGGTCATGCCGAGTACCATTTTGGCATTGTTGCGGTCGGTGAAACGCAGCAGTTCATCGCCGATGCTATCGTAACGGCCGGACTCATCCCACAGAGAAGCCGGCATGACAACCGGGAACTGCACTTCCTGGCCGTCGATTTTGTCCATTTCCTCGCGCAGGATCTGCTCGATTTTGCGCACAATGCGGCGCAGCGGCAGATAGGAAGAATAGATTCCGTTTGCCATATATTTGATGTATCCGCCTTTTACCATAATAGCATGGCTGTCGATGACACAGTCAGCAGGTCTTTCTTTGAAGCGCTCTCCTACTAATTTTTCAAGTTTCATTTTCTGATTTCCTCCTTATTCTTTGGGTTTTCAACATCTGAAGTCTTCCAGACGCGAGAACATTCCAGCCTGTCCGATTTTAAGCTTTTATTCAACATTTTGCGCATCTAACTCATCACTGAAGCAACGAGAATGCGATGCGCAGTTTTCAAACAGAAAAAAGCCCTAAACCGCAAGCTGCAGTTTAGGGCGAATTTTTTTATCCGCGGTACCACCTAAATTCAGGAAAACTCCTGCACTCTGACACAAAGCATTTGTACCCCACGATTTTTGTATTTTGTAATACGCGTGATCTCTGCTCTCTGTACCTTCTCTGTAACGGGAGATCCCGGTGCAGCCTACGAAATAAATTTTCCCTGATGGATTTTCTTCTCTTCGGTGCACAGCTCCAAGACCGGTTCACGATAGATTCTGCAAAAAGCTTTCACCTGCCGCTTTCTCTCTGAATGCGCTCTGTCGCTACTGTTTCTTTTCGTCGCTTTTTCACTGCACTGATTGTAGCAGAAACCGGAAAAGAATGCAAGCCCGTTCCTTCTGCTTTTTCTGCATAAACGCCCGCCCAGGTTACAGGCCTTCCCGATACATTCTGCTGATTGCCGCCTGGGCTTCCTCGGACTGTTTTTTCTCAATCCATGCTTTGCGGTCACTCAAAATAGCCAGCATCTCATCGACAACGTCCTCGGCGCGCGGGCTTGTGACGCGGTAGAGATAGCCGAGCATCCGCGTGGCGGTAAAATCGGTGTTCATCTGGCGGTATGCAATTTCCCGGCAGAAGTCGTCCGGGTAACCGTTGTGTTTTAACGCACGGTACAATTCGTCATTTCTCGTCTCTGGCATTGCCTGTCTCCCTTTTTTTGTATATACGGTCTGATCCGCCGGATTTTTCTTTTTCTTTAAACATTTACGTTTCCGCTGTTCAGGCCTTCCGTCTTTTCCTCAAGTGGCAGCCAGTCCAGTGCCTTTTTGATCCACTCATCCCAGAAATCCCATTCATGGCCACCCTTGCTCTCATAGTAGACAATGTCCATGCCGCTCTCTTCCATCCGTTTATGGTAGAGACGGTTTACTTCCAGAAGTCCGTCCTCTGTTCCGCACGCCTGGAATACGGTCGGCACATTGACAGACGGATCTTTTTTCCGTGCTTCCTTTAACTGCTCGATAAGAACAGCCGGGTTTTTGTCACTCTTTGCTGCTTCGACCAGATTTCCGAAATAACCTTCTTCATGTGCAAAGCTGTCCGCTCTGCTCTCTTCCGGATTTTCCAGCACATGAAGTGCACCGGACAGGCAGATCACAGCCCCGAAGGTATCGTGATATTTCAGGCCATTTCTGAGTGCGCCAAAACCACCCATGGAAAGGCCTCCGATAAAGGTGTCTTCTCTTTTTCTGGACAGTGGAAACATTTTTCTTGTAATCTCAACCAGTTCTTCTCCGATAAACTGTCCGTGCATGGCACCGATGGACGGCTGATCCACATAAAACGCATTCTCGCCGGCCGGCATGACAACGGCAAGGTTTTTCTCCTCTGCCCATCTTTGGATTCTGGTTCCATGAACCCAGTCTGTCTCATTTCCAAAAATGCCATGCAGCAAATACAGCGTTTTAAACGGTTTTTCCTCGCGCTCCGGCTGCCCAAAGGTAAATTTGTCGACCGGCAGAATAACCTGCAGCGGTACGGTGCGCATTAAAGTTTTTGACATGAAGCTTACCTGAATAAATGCCATAATAAAAATCCCCCTGTGGATATATATTTTTCTTTATTTTACGCCTTATTTCTGCGTTTCGTCAACGTGGAGTTTTGCGTTCCTCCGGTTCCGGCTTGCACCCCGAAGCAATTCACGATATAATCATGTTTATAGCAATCCCAGAAAATAATGCAAAAAATTCAGCACTGCAGAACGTGAATTACTGCGTCACGGATTTTCGTCGTACCCCGGTACGCCTTCAAATCCGTTCCTTGTAATTCGCGCCCTGCAGCACTGCCTTTTTTGCGTTATTTTCTGGTCTTGCTATAGTTTGAATTTTTTCTGTGACAAGATAAGGAGATTTTCTATTATGATAAAGTTGATCGCAACCGATGTCGATGGAACGCTCGTCAAAGACGGCACACTTCTGATCGACCCGGAATATATGACTGTTGTTTCCAGGCTTGTCGACCAGGGCATCCATTTTGTTGTCTGTTCCGGCCGCCAGTTTTCCAGTGAACAGAAGCTTTTCGCTCCGATCAAGGACCGCCTGCTCTACATCTCCGATGGCGGAACTGTCGTGCGCACACCGGAAAAGATTCTGAAAACATATCCGATGGAAACGGCACTCTGGAAATCCATGTGCCGCATGGTACACGACGAACTTCCGTCCTGCGACTGCTTTGCCGCCACCCCGGACTACTGCCTCGCCGAAGATGCCGGAAGCCGCATGTTTCACTGGCTCCGCGACTCCTACGGCTTCGATGTCCGCGAAGTACCGGATCTGTCGAAGGTAGAAAACGAGGACATTATCAAATTCACGATCTACCATCCAACCTCCTGTGAAGAGCTTTGCTCCCCAAATTTCATCCCGGCGTGGAAACATCAGGCAAAACTCGCTGTCGCCGGTAAGGAATGGTTGGACTGCAACGCCCGCGGCGTCAGCAAATGGACCGGTCTCTCATTTCTGATGAACTACTTTGGCCTTACCCCAGACGAAGTCTGCTGCTTCGGCGACAACCTAAACGACATCGAGATGCTTCAGAACGCCGGCGAAAGCTACGCCGTCTCCAACGCCCGAGCGGAAGTCATCGCCTCAGCAAAACACACCTGCCCGCCGTACTGGGAGAACGGGGTGCTGCAGGTTTTGAAAACGTTTTTGAAGGAAACGACAAACCCGTTTTGATTTAAAAAATCCAGGCATCCTATACGGATGCCTGGATTTTTAATTCTCTGTTTCTTTACAGTACCCCATGCGGCGCAATGCCGATCGCAAATTCGACTGCAATCGCTACCAGGACTACCAGCAGCGAAATGATGAATCCGTGCAGCATCGGCTTTGCGCCGGAGCGGCAGAGGGATTTGAAATCGGTGTTCAGGCCGATGGCCGCAAGGGCGGCCACCATCAGAAATTTGCTGATGGTTTTTAATGCGGCTGCTGTGCCTGCCGGGATAAGACCTAAGGAGGTCAGTGCTGACATGGCGAGAAAACCTAAGATAAACCATGGAAAAATGGATTTGATGCTTACCTTTACGGCGGTTCCTTCTGCTGCCTGCGCCTTCCGTTTCAGATGTACGTTGATGGCGGCGAATGCCAGAACAGCCGGAATGATGGCGAGGGTCCGTGTCAATTTTACCATGGTTGCGAAATCACCGGCGGCCTCGCTGAATGCGTAACCGGTGGCAACGACGCTTGATGTGTCGTTGACCGCAGTTCCGGCCCAGAGGCCAAACGCGGCATCCGAAAGGCCCATCCAGTGACCGAGGATCGGGAATACGACAATCATGACCGTATCAAATAAAAACGTTGCGGAGAGGCCATAGGCAATGTCCATATCGGTCGCCTCGATGACCGGCGCGATTGCCGCGATCGCGGAACCGCCGCAGATACCCGTGCCGGCGTTGATGAGGCTGCTCGTCTTCCAGTTCAGTCCAAGTGCTTTTCCGATCAGTGCGCCGAGGCCAAAGCACGTTGCCAGGGTAAATACCATAACCGTCAGGGAAAATCTTCCGACCGTCAGCACCGTGCGGATATTCAGGCTCGCACCGAGCAGAATAATCGCAAATTTCAGGATCTTCTTCGATGTAAATTTAATTCCCGGCGCTGTCACGCTGTTCGGCTTGTAAAAGGCATTCACAATCATACCGATAAACATGGCGATGACCGATGCCCCGATAAAGTGCAGTCCGGCGCTCTCCTCCAGGCTTTCCAGGAATTTCGCCGCAGCGGCAATCACCAGCGCAATCGCCGCTCCGGGAATCAGTTTCTTTGCGTTTTTCATAATAATAACTTCCTCCAGATGTATCGTTTTTTCTTTCTCTCTCCCCAAAACATTCCGTATTTTTCATCACGTCTGATGCTGCCACTTCCCGCTTCGATAGCGAAGGACAAAGAAAATGGCACGAACAACCCAGTCCATCGTCATGGCGACCCAGACACCGAAGACGCCGAATCCCATACGCACACCGAGCACATAGCTCATGCCGATTCTGCAGATCCACATGGAAAGAATCGAGAGAATCATGCAAAATGCCACATCATTGGACGCGCGGAGTACATTCGGCAGATTGAAGGCAATTGGCCAGATTATCATACAGCAGATGCCGTGGTAAACGATGATATCTTCCGTCATGGCTGTTGCCTCCGCAGACAGACTGTAAACGTGAAGCACCGCCGGAAGTGCCGCGATGACACCGAGACAGCAGACGATCATCAGGCCATAAATGATGATGTGCAGCTTTTTCGCATAGTATTTTACCTGCTCATAGTCTCCCGCTCCCGCGCACTGTGCGCTTACGGTCAGCACTGCATTTCCGATCGCCATACCGGGCAGTGTCTGGAAGACAGCAATCGTGTTGGACACCGCATTTGCCGCGATCGACGCTGTTCCGAACTGTGTGATCATACTTAAGACCATAATTTTGCCGAGCTGGAACATACTGTTCTCGAGGCCGTTCGGAATGCCGATGCCAAGGATTTTTTTCAGCATATGGAAATCCGGTTTTAATTTCACCGGATAAGAGCACCGCACTGGATACCGCTTATTATGTACGAGAACAAATGCTGCCGCAGCCGCGTACATACGTGAAAGCAGCGTCGGAATCGCAACGCCGTCCACGCCGAATTTCAGCGCATAGACCAGAAGCGCATTTCCCGAAATATTGATCAGGTTCATGACGATGGATATTTTCATCGGCGTTTTCGAATCACCCTGCGCACGGAAAATGGCCGCACAGCCGTTGTAAACCGCCAGAAACGGAATGGAGGCCGCTACGATCATCAGATAAATATTGCAGTTTCTTTCTACCTCTGCCGTAATGTTTCCAAACACAACATGCAGAATAAACGGCTTTAAAAGATAGACCGCCGCCATGATCACAACTGACAGCGCCGTTGTCACCAGCAGAAGCTGGTCAGCTGCCTCACATGCTTTGTGTGGCCGCTTCTTTCCGATATACTGGCCGCACACGACGGCTCCGCCGGTTGCAATCGCGGTGAACATGTTGATCAGCAGAATAAAGATTGTATCAATCAGCGACACACTCGACACCGCCGCCTCGCCGACACTGGATACCATAATTGAATCCGCCATGCCGACTGCGATGGCAAGAAGCTGTTCAATCAGAAGCGGCACAATCAGCCGTTTCAGATCCGCATTGGAGAACAGGTCACCATCCCGTTCCTTCAGATAATTCATCTTTTGTTTCCTCCATTTTCATACCTTCTCTGTTGATGATTTTTCACGCATGTGTATTACACTCATGCTGTTTTTATCTTACCTGCATTTTTACGTAAAAGCAAGAAGAACCGGCATCATTTCTTTACCGGTTCTCCATTGATTGCCTGTACCAGGACTTTGTCAAATCTTGCGTATTTTTTTACTTCTTTCATCAGCGTATCGAGGTCTTTCACAATCTGCTCGCGCTTTCCTGTCGGTCCTATGAAATATTCTCTGCTGCCCATTTCCAGCAGATTTCCTGTCGTTCTTGTCCGTACGCCGAAGGTAAGTCTTCTGCTTCCCCGCTGGTAATAAATCGTATAGGTACGCGGCACGTAGTTGAACAGGGAGCTTTCGATTTGGGAAATCGTGTAAAATTCACCGCTCTCTTTCGCCGCCGCATACCGCCGGTCTTTCAGGCAGTCCATTTCGGCTACGGAAATAAAGCAGATCAGATAGTCCAGAAACGAAAACACAACCAGAATCATTGCTTCCACAATTCGTCCCAGATTTGTTCCATCCAGAATATGAACATAGATGTCACCGTAAAATACCGCAAAGAAAAGAACAATGCTTAAAATAATCTTGATCCACGGCCAGAGACGGGATTTAATTTTCCGGTTCACTTTAAAGACATTAATCCATTCAAGCAACTGTTTATCCTCCACCAATGTAATGATGTCTGTATTTATTTTACACTCTTTTCTCCGTAAAAACAACAGGGAAGCAGAACACTTTCTGTTATAGTTCACTGGTATCAACGAACTGTAATTCTAAAACATTTCCTTCTTTCTTTTTCCAAATTTGCGTATAAAAAGGGAAGTGGCTGGTAATTCATAGGATCTTACCGCCATTTCCACTCTTCTCATACTTTATTTACTTTCCGTATACTTGACACCGTATGAAGTGAGGAGATCACAAAATTCGTCGGCACTGATTGGCATAGTACGGACACAACTAAATTGTGACTTATCAAATATCACAAAGCTAGTAAATGGATGATATGTTGAAAAAAACAGACCACTATCTTTTTGTTTTGATACGTTAAAGAAAAAATGATTTTTATATCTTTGTATAACGGAAAAATCCTCCCATACAATTTTTTTCTTATATCCCAAAAAGGCAAGTTCCATTCCCCACTTATGGATGTAAATACGTGTTAAAGCATCTACACTTCCCCATGACACTATCCCACAAATAAACATTATTCCAAATATTACCCAAAGCTTTTGAGGCAAATTATATAATTCACATTGATTTTTTGCATCTTCCCAAAATCTTGTCATAAGATACCCGATGCCTATTAATGTAGCAACTTGTGCAAACATAAAAAACTTACGATATCCTGCTCTCATATTTTCTCTTTAATTCCTTCGATCTTTATTTTCTTTCCGTGTACTGAACACCATATGAAGTGAGCAGTTCACAAAATTCGTCGGCGTTAAGCGGCATGGTATGAACAGAACGATTTCGCGAATTATCGAATATTACAAAACTGGTAAAGGGATGAAACATTGCCCAATACGGACCTGCATCTTTTTGTTTTGACATATTGAAGAAAAAATGATTATGATATCTTCGTATAACAGAAAATTCTTCCCATTCGATTTTTTTCTTATATTTCAAAAATGAGATCTGCATTCCCCATTCATAAATGTAAATACTGGTTAAAGTATTTATAATTCCAGCAGCCGTACCAAAAGTATAAATCATAAACCACAATATCATAAGTGCTTTATCTTGCATGTTATAAGAACTAATTTGACCTTTTCCCTCTTCCCAAAAATTCAGCATAAGGTATCCGCAGCCCATAAATACCAATATACTAAAATATTTATAAAATTTACGATATCCTGCCTTCATATTTGCCACCTACTAATTTAACTTTTTGAACATTTCCGCTTTTGCAACATCAAAGTTGTCTGCGCAAAGGAATCTGCACAATTCCAGATCGTAATAGCGGCTGGCGGTGACATAGAGCTTGGTGTCGTCATCGTAGCAGTAAGCACGATAGCGGAATGGATTGAGCTTTCCGATATTTTCTCCGCTGGTATCGGTCAGACCGGTCTGTTTTCCCCATATTTAAAACGAGCATTACCTCTATTAGAAATATAATACTTGTTTTTAATGAATATGCATGAAACTCATCTTTTCCATTTACCCATATACTCACCACATAGTAATTAACAATAACACACAGAATCAAATCTACACCTGTACCAAATTTTCCCCATATTACTTTCATACAATTTTCTCCTCGTTATTTCTTTCGACTGTGCAATATTCGCACCACTTGTATCCATGGTATTTACCAGTTCTCCCCCTGCATCGTAAGAATAGTTTACTCCCTGCTTTCCATCGCTGTCAATCCGTCCGATGACATCGTTTTGCAAAGATGGGATTTTATACTCTTCCCCCGTAAAAACAATATGCTTTATGGCAGTTGATCCATCCCGCTCCCGACAGCAGTCTGCCCCAGCTTTTGTTTCTGATTTCTGTGATCGTATAGCTTCCCTGGTCTTTGATGACTCCCACCACCGGGTATTCTACTCCGGGACCTGTGCGGATGTTGAGCGCCGGGTCTGTTACACGGTAGATGCCGGGATTGTATTCACTTTTCTCACTGCCGTCTTCTGTTTCCCGAATCAGACGCTGGAACCGCTCCCAGTCTCCCCGCTTCTGAATCTGGGACGGGCAGTTTTTGCTGCAGATGTCGTAATGCCGGTAAACTGCATCTGATGGAATCCCCGTCTCGTTCATCAGGTTTTTCACCAGCTCCACCGTATGTAAAAATGCGGTTTCGTAATCATATCCTTTCTGCACGCACATCTCAACCGCGATGCTGTTCCGGTTTCCATATCTGCCGAATAGATTTTTACTTCCATAATTTCTCCCGACATGCCAGCATCCTCTGCTGTGCGGCGCAGCCTGATAAGCGATCTCCCCGTCATCTACGTAATAATGCGCCGACATAATCTGAAAATTTCCCTGGTACTGCGCTCTTGCATGCGCGCGGGCATCGGCTCCGGCGGCAAAATTGTCTGTATTGTGTACCACAATACACTGCGGATGATTTTCCGACCATGTATTCTGGTTGCTACAATAGCTTCTGTCAACCCTCATTTACTCTGCTCCTCCTTTCTCAGCACATCAATCCTTGACCGCAGAACCTCAGGGATTTTCACACCCATCAGCCCTGCATTTTCCAGGATGGAAACCGCTTCATTTAAAATAAATCCAATGCAGACGGCATCCCGCAGGTAATTCGTCTGTGTGAGCTGATCCAGTTTTTCCGCGACCAGCACAAAGAACAGCATCATCCCTTTTCTGCAAAGCCCTTTCCATCCCGCACGGCTCTCCAACGTTCCGTTTTCAGATTTCGGACTCTTTTTAAAAACAACAGGAAGCAGAACACCTCCTGTGATCCAGTCAATTGCCATGAAGCAGACCAGCGTTTCCAGCGCCGCATCCCAGCCTCCAAACTGCGCCGCAAGGAAGCTGCCTGCTGCGGCAATGATCGTGCGATAAATTGATTTCATTGGCATTTCCTTCTTTCTTTTTCTAAATTTGCATATAAAAAGGGAAGTGGCTGGTAATTCGTGGATCTTACGGCCACTTCCACTCTTTTTGTATGTTATTTACTTTCCGTATACTTGACACCGTATGAAGTGAGGAGTTCACAAAATTCGTCGGCGCTGAGCGGTATGATTCCCCAGCCCGGTCCGCGGAACTTGTCGAATATCATGATACTGGTAAATGGGTGATAGGTACACCAGAACAAACTGTCATCTTTCTGTTTCGATATGTTGAAGAAAAAATGATCATTGTATCTTTGTATCACAGTAAAATCTTCCCATTCTATCTTTTTTTCATAGCCCCAAAAAGATAACATTATTCCCCATTCATAAATATAAATTCGTTTTAGTAGAAATGTCACAGTTCCATAAGCTGCTATGCTTAAAAAGAACATTATTCCTAGAAACACTATGATACTTGTTTTTAATGAATAGGCGTGGAACGCATCTTTTTCATTTACCCACAGGCTCACCCACCAATAACTACTAATAGCACACACAATCAGGTCTACGCCGGTACCAAATTTTCCCCATACTACTTTCATACAATCTTCTCCTCGTTATTTCTTACGCTTTGCCTTTGTACAAAACTATTTTTCTTCGCGCAAAGGCATCTTAAAACTTTTCTATCTAAGCGCTGGAAGTCCTATATTTTGCATTTTTCTGGAAATTGCAGACTTATTACTCTGCCAGTTCTTCTTTTTCCCCCCAACTTTTTTTGTACTAAAGTTGATGTTGCTGTTTTTCTTAAGTGTTGATCCATTTTTATTTGCCTGTTTCTTGGGTTTTCCAAACACTCCATCCAAAACACCGCTTTTGGGATAGCTCAGTAATGGAGACTGAAAAAAGTCTGTAAAAGCACCCAATGCATTCTCAATAGTTTCATTTTTTACATATGCGTTATACGTTTTAGGTTCTAACAAGGTCATTATAGCATCGTAAAATCCTGCCCCCATTGCTCTTGCCATATCTCCTGATTCCTGATACTCTAAATATCCTCCTTTCAAACCACTTACTACTACTGAAAAGATAATTCCTTGGCTATCTCCCAAAACACTACTGATTGCACTTTCTATGGCCACCTCTGCAATTCCTTCTAAGGTTACTTTCTCATTCGCCATTCCGCACTGTACCGCATATACAAATACATCTTTTAAGATATTCCATGCTACTTTTCTGGGATCGATTCCTGGGAATGCCAGCATTAAAATTCCAAAATCACCATCATCATCTACCGCATTCACCGGATTGTTGCAACAGTACACATAAAGGTTCTTTCCATTCATGCTAAACATTTTCGCTTTTACAGCATCAAAGTTGTCCGCACAAAGGAATCTGCACAATTCCGGATCATAATAACGGCTGGCGGTGACATAGAGTTTGGTATCGTCATCGTAGCAGTAAGCACGATAACGGAATGGGTTTAGTTTTCCGATATTTTCTCCGCTGATATCGGTCAGACCAGTCTGTTTTCCCCATGCATCGTAAGAATAGTTTACTACCTGTTTTCCATCGCTGTCAATCAGTCCTATGACATCATTCTGGCTGTTGTACAAGTAATAATACTCTTTTTCTCCCTTTTTCAGCATCAGCGGGGATTTATCCGCACCGTAAACAAACTGAACCAGTACATCTCCATACTTCGTTCCCATCAGTTTGTTTCCGCACCAGTAGTTCTTATGGCTGATTCCGTTCAGGTCTTTCCACTGGACTCTGTATCCTTCGCTGTCGTAATGGTAAACTGCTTTCTTTCCGTTTAAGGTCAGACTCTGCAGCAGGCTTCCTCTGTACCAGGTCAGTGTTCTTCCCTGATAAGCTGTAATGTTGCCGACCGCATCATAGGAAATGCTGCTGCCATTATAGGAAATAAGCTGATCTTTCCATCCTGAAGCACGGTAGGTAAGCAGATCTGTCTTTACCGCATTGCCCAGTGTTCCCGTTGTATAGGAATACTCTTTTCTGGACGTCATATTCATTCCGGCATCGTAGGTATACGTAATACTCTTATTTTCCCATGCAGAATCCACACGGGTCAGTTCACTCAAAGCATTATACATATATTTTACTTTCTGAACACCATTCTCGGAAATCGTAACAATATTTCCTACTGCGTCATAAGTAAAGGACAGTTTCTTTCCGTTATTGTTGATTTCTTTGAGAAGCAAGGTTGTAATTCCTGCTTTTCTTCCCGTCACAAAAGTGTACCTGTTCTTTCTGCAATGCAGATCGGCATGGAACTCGCAAAAAGACAGCCTGCTGCCTGATGGATTAACTCCATTCTTAAGGCAGTAGGCTGTCTTTTCCGCTATACCCGCTCCACTAATAACTGCTGCATCGGTGTGAGTGTTTCGGTTTTCAGTTCATTTAATTCCCTGATCTTATCTGTCGTCGTATAGAATTTCTTCGCGATATCCCACAGGGTATCCCCCGGCTTGACGAAGTAGCAGGTGATGCCCGGGAGGCTCTGCAGTTCTTCCGGATCTCGGTCTTTTTCTTCGACGTACTGCATTACCATCTCTTTTCTGCGGCGGAAGACGAGGGCATTCAGGTTCAGTACGACTTTGGCTTCGATGTCGCTGCTGTCCGGCATGGTTGTGGAGAGCTGGTCAATGGAGGACTGGAGTTCGTAGCGGCAGTCTGGTCCGATTCCCGGGACTTCGATGGTGTGGCGGAAAGGGAGGGCGGTTTCGGCGGCGTAGAATGGCATTTCATCGTCGCTCACGACATAGAGCGCCCTGAGTTCCACCACGCCGGTTACTTCGATGCCGTTTTCTACGATTCTTTCCTCGTCGATCTTGATTTTGCCGTCGCTGTGGCAGATCTGCAGAATTTTATTTTTCGGCACGCGCATCTGCAGTTTGTCGGTCAGGCGGCATTTGGAGGAATTGCGGATCAGAAGACTCTCCAAAGTCTCCTCCTGCACTTTTGGAATGCATTCTCGGTGCGGATGGTAAACGTCCTGCAGAAGTGATACGGTTTCTTCCTGATACAGACAGATGTCAAGTTCGAGTACGGCCTCCGCCTGCAGGACCCGCTCCTCGCCGTCGGAATCGGGCTGGATTTCGAGTGTGGTCTGGCCGAGTGTGCTTTCGATCCGCGGGATCATCTCGGAGATGCAGCCCTGGCATTCCACTTCTGCCTGGAACGGGAGCGCCTGCTCCACCCACTGCAGCGGGTGATCCTCCTCGCCGTCGCTGTACAGACAGAAGACAAAGAGTTCTCCCTGCGCACTGACCCGCCCCTCCTCAGAGCGGAGATCGAGACCGCGCACTTCCAGATCCTGCCAGAGAATCTCGTGCAATTCCGGCTTGCCGGACGGAATCGTAAGCTCCTTTTTGACACGCAGCACATCTTTTTTCTGCACTGCAAGCTCAACCACGCGGTATTCCTGCCTTTTTACCGCGACGTCGCTCTCCCCGCGGATTTCCATCGGCACGGCAAGGTCGCACAGTTCCTCGATCCACGCGTGCAGCGTGACGATCGCGCGCACGCCCAGCTTCCGCGAGTTGATGAGATGCAGGTTCAGATCTTCCACTTCCCAGGTGATGCAGACCTTGTCGCCCCCTGTCAGACCATCGAGATGGATCGTCTCGTCGATCGGAAGCTCGCCGGAGAGCTGGCAGATCCGGCGCCGTTCGCCGTCGGAGACGTACAGCAGATGAAAGGTGAGGCCGCCGAATACACGCGCTTTTCCTTCCGAAATCTGCACATCCCCGATCGTCACCTCGCCTTTTTTCTGAATCATCCGCCCCACATCGGGCCGTGCGTCCGGCACATTGTAGTCCTCATCAAACGTAATCTGTGACACCGCTTCGCTTTTTCTGCTGATCTGATGCAGAATCTTTTTTACAAAATCCATAAGGCTCCTCCCACTCTAATCCTCAAATACGACTGAGATTCCCGCCGCCGCTTTCGTTTTCAGCACGACGTAAGGGCAGGAGGCGGCGCCTTTCTGCTCCTCCTTTGCGGCAGGTCCGACGAGTTTTGTCCGCACGAAAACGGCGTTTTCCGATTTCGATACTTCTTCGATCTGTATGGAAAAGCCTCCGCTTTTCTGCTTTCCGTAGCCGCGCAGTATGTAGAGATCGTCCCCGCTCTCGTACGCCATCTGGAACGCGGATTCTTTTTTCCTGCGCAAAATCTGATCGATTTCCGGCGGAAAATCGCCCGGCTTTACAATCGCATACGACAGTTCTTTCCGCTCGCCCTCGCTCACATCTGTGATCCGGCACGATGCCAGGAGCATCAGAATCACCGCCGCCAGAAGAACTCTTCCCCGTCTCTTTTTCTTCATCATTCCAAACGCCGCTTCCTGCTCTTTCTATCCATTGTATGACGGGCCGCAGTCTTCTATGACGCAAAATCTTTTTCTGAAAAAGACGAAAGTTATTGCAACATGCCCCGTCAATGACGTATACTGAAAAGTACGCAATAACTGAATACCACTATTTTTACCAAGAGGAGAAAAAGATTCATGATTCGTTTTATTCTGGTCATTCTGACCGCTTTTCTGTATCTGATTCTGTCGATCCCGGTGCTTCTTGTTCTGCTTCTGATCCGGAAGAAAAAGCCGGAGGTCTGTGACAAGGTAAGCCGCTCCCTGATCCGCTGGATTTTTCGCGTAATTCTGTTTTTTTCCGGCACGAAGATCACCGTAAAAGGTCAGGAAAATATTCCGAAGGACCGGGCTGTTCTATACATCGGCAATCACCGCAGCTATTTCGATATCCTTGTAACCTATACAACGGTTCCGGGTTCCTGCGGATTTGTCGCCAAAAAAGAACTTTCACGCATTCCGCTGTTAAAGAACTGGATGGAACTCATCCACTGCCTGTTTCTCGACCGTTCCGACATCAAGCAGGGTCTGCAGATGATTCTCTCCGGATGTGAGGAGATCAAAAGCGGCACTTCCATCTGTATCTTCCCGGAAGGCACCCGCGGCAAAACACCAAGCGAGCTGGAGCTCGGCGAATTCCACAACGGTTCATTCAAGATGGCAACAAAGACCGGCTGTCCGATCATTCCGCTTTCCATCTCCGGTTCCAGAAATATTCTGGAAGCACACTTTCCGAAGATCCGCGCCACACACGTTACTGTGACGTACGGCAAACCGATTCTTCCGGGCGAGCTTACGAAGGAAGAGAAAAAAGAGATTGGAAATTATACGAAAAACATTCTATTAGAACAATTGAAAGAAAATGCTTGAAAATGCCAGACCCCTGCGATATAATAAATATATAAAAAGAAAGCACCCACTCCAAAGTGGATGCTCTCGAGAAAAGGGTTAAATGTTCTTACGAACACCGCCTATCCCGTTTGCCGACGGGGTAGGCATTTTTATTTTCGCTTATTTCTCTTATCGAGAAAGGTAAGCAACGCAATGATGAAGCCTCCGAAGGAAATCAGTAAAGCTAAGATTCCCAGAAAAACCATAATAATTTCGTATGCTGTCATTTACGCCACCTCCCTTCCTATGTATTCATTAGCTCGGGAGGCTACCACCCTGTCATGGGTACTTTCCAGTTTAAAATTTTATCATAATTTCTGTGCTGTTTCAAGCATCTCCACAATCTTTCCATATTCCATAAAATGCGATGCCTTTACCAGAATCTGATCGCCGTCCTTTAAGAGTTTCGGCAGTTCTGCCATCAGGCTCTCGCGGTCTGCGAAATGGCGGATTTCCAGTTTCGGGTCTGCCTCTTTTGCCGCTTTTGCAAGATGCTCGCAGAGCGGTCCCGCACAGTAGAGGGCGTCAATGCCGCAGGTTCCGGCGTGTGTGCCGACTTCGGCGTGGAGTGCTGCCTCATCGGTTCCAAGCTCTCCCATATCGCCGAGCACGGCCACTTTTCTTCCCTTCGCCTCTTTCAGAACATCGAGAGATGCCTTCATCGAAACCGGGTTTGCGTTGTAGCAGTCATCAACAACGGTGTATTTTCCTGTCTCGATGATGTGGAATCTTCCGCTCACCGACTGCAGTGTCTCGATTCCCTGTTTGATCTGCTCCAGCGTCAGCCCGTACATGCATCCGACTGCGGTTCCGGCCAGCGCATTGTAAACCATATGGCGTCCCGGAATCGGAATCAGTGCAGAAAAGCTCCCCTGCGGGGTATGAATCCGGCAGGAAATGCCGCGGAAGCCCTGGCTCTCGATCTCATCGGCATAATATTCGTTCTTTTCATCCAATCCGAAATGAACCGGCTTGATGCCGTGAACCGTTCCAACAGTAGACAGCTTATCATCGTCCCCATTGATGATAATGTGCCCGTTCTCACGCAGATGATCAAAGATCTCGGTTTTTGCCTGTAAAATACCATCTCGCGTCTTCAGATTTTCCAGATGGCACCAGCCGATATTCGTGATGACTGCAGTCTCCGGGCGCGCGATCTTCGCCAGACGGTGCATCTGGCCGAAATCGTCGATTCCCATCTCGAGAACCGCCATCTCATCCTCCTCGCGCAGGCGGAAAACAGTAAGTGACAGTCCCAGTTCATTGTTAAAGTTCGCATCCGTTTTCAGCACACGGTATTTCTGCGCCAGCACCGACGCGATCGTCTCCTTTGTACTGGTCTTTCCAACGCTTCCCGTAATGCCGACAACCGGAATATTGAGCTGCTGCATATAGTATTCTGCCATTGCTTTAATGGCCTCCATGGAATCCTTCACGAGGATATACGGGCATGGCGGTGTTTCAAGTTTCTGCTCGGAAATGACAGCAAGTGCGCCCTGGGAAGCCACGTTCGGGATAAATTTATGGCCGTCCACACGCTCACCCGGAATTGCAACGAAGAGACTTCCCTCTCCCGCTTTCCGGCTGTCCGTCACGATATCCGTGACTTCCGCTGTTTTCTTTTCTTCCGGTCCGAAGTAGATTCCGCCGCACACCTCTGTGATGTGCGCAAGTGTCATATTTTTCATGCGTTGTTACCTCTTTTTCTGAGAGAAAGCTGGATCAGCAGCTCGCAGAGTTCCGAATAGGAAATGCCGAGTACCTGTGCCTCCTGCGGCAGAAGGCTGGTCGGGGTCATGCCCGGAAGGGTGTTTGCCTCGAGGCAGTACATTCTTCCGTCCTTGCGCATCATAAAGTCGAGACGGCAGTAGTTTTCGATACCGAGAGCGGCAGCGCCGTCCTCTGCGTGCTTCTGCATTTCTTTCGTCTGCTCCTCCGTCAGTACGGCCGGGCAGGTATCAACAGTAGCTCCGGCTTTGTATTTGTTCGTGTAATCATAGAAGCCTTCGATCGGTGCAATCTCGATGATCGGGTAAGCCTTTCCGTCTACCACGCCAACGGAGAACTCTCTTCCCTCGATATACTCCTCAACGACAACCTCCGGTTCGTAGGAGAAAGCATCCTTCATAGCCTGCCAGTATTCTTCGTTCGTGTGTGCAATATAGACACCGACACTGGAACCGCCGCAGCACGGTTTTACGACAACCGGAAGCTCCAGGCCAAAGCCGGACAAAGGCTCGCTCTCCTGGCCTTTTTTCAGGGTCACGCCGTTCGGGGTCGGCACATGGTGTGCACGGAAGAACTGTTTTGTGATGGATTTGTCCATTGCGAGGGCGCTGCTTAAATAGCCCGTTCCGGTATACGGAATGCCGAGCAGATCGAACGTAGCCTGTACCTTTCCGTCCTCTCCGTTTGCGCCATGCAGGGCAAGGAAAACAACATCCGCTGCCTCGCAGAGTTCCAGTACGTTCGGTCCGAAAAATCTGCGGCGGGATTCGATCATTTCGTTTAATCCTGCATCAAAGCTGTGCATATATTCTGCTGCTTTGTCTATATCGTACGCCTCCTCTGCAAATACATCTTCCAGGTTCCCCTTCACATCGATACCGCAGAAAACGTCTACCAGAACTGCCTGATGGTTTTTCTCGCGGAGTGCCTTGCAGACCATAGTTCCCGATGTAATGGATACCGAACGTTCCGTGCTGGTTCCTCCAGCTAATACTACTATTTTCATCTATCAAAATCTCCTTTATTTGATGTGCTTCTGCTGTGATGCTTAAGCGTTTTTCCTACAGGCTGTTTTTCTGTGTAGGCTGCGGCCCGGTTACATCATCCAGGCTATAGTATACGATAACCGGGTCACCAATTTCAATAGCATTGAACACTTTTTCTGCTTCTGTGTATGGGGTATTCACACATCCGTGGGATCCGTTCGTCAGATAGATGTCCCCGCCGTACTCGGTACGCCAGCTCGCATCGTGGATTCCGACGTCGCCGTTAAACGGAAGCCAGAACATGACATGGCTCGGATAGAGCTTGAAATCACAGTCACTTTTTTTCGCATCCACCGCCCAGACACTGCCTGCCGGAGTGTCATAGCCCGTCGCATGATTGCCCGTTGTGACCGGTGTTTCCGTCACCAGAACGCCATCCTTGTAGCACCACATTTTCTGCTGGGAAATGCACACCTCGACGTATGTATTTCCGATATCATTTGCCGAGCGGTCATTGGCCGTATAGAGGTAAACCGGGTCGAGATTTCCCTGTGTTTCGTCCTCGATCGCCTGCAGAAGTGCCTGCATTGTCTCCTCCTTGTCGATGCACCAGCCGTAATCGCCGCCCGCATTCAGGTTAATGGTCGCGCCAAGACTCGTTTTGAAGGTATGCGCCAGCCCGAAGGTGTCCGTCTCATACGCCATATGGCGCACAAAAGCTGCCGCTTCGTCCTGCGAAATCGTGTAGGTTCCATCCTCCCCCTGTACGAGCCAGCTCTGTAAGGTCGCCCGGTCTATGGCATAGCTGTTTTCACCGATTGCATATGTGATCCGCGCCGCTGTCAGGTGGTTCAGTTCCGCCATTTCCCCATTCAGTGCTTCATCATCCTGCGTAATGCCCGGTTTCCGGTAAACATCTTTTTCTTCCAGATCCACGCTCGCCGCTCCGGCATCCAGCGCCTCGATGACAGCCTGCTCCGCCTTCTCATAGTCCACCTGCTCGCCCTCTGTTTCCGGCACAATGACGTACGAGGTTCCGTCATCCGTCAGATACGCATCCGTCGGCGCTTCCTGCTGTTCTTCCTGAAACCCTTCCATCGTCTGCAGTTTTTCCTGCACCATTTCTTTGTCATAGACAGAGTCCGCCGCCACCTGGTTTTCTTTCTCTTTCCAATAGAATGCAGGCCATGCAAGAGTATTCTGGGACTCCAGCAGTTTTTCCACCGCGTGGTCGTCCACATACGTGAGGCCGATCTCCGTGCCGCTTAATGTCTCTGTTTTTCCACCGCGCTCGGTAATGCTGAGTGTATAATCCACAATGTGCTTCTGAATTTCCTCTTTGACCTGCTCTGCGGTCAGCCCTGCGCAGTTCAGTCCGTTGATCGCGGTTTTCGGGAAAAAGTGGGATGCATAGTAATGCCCCACGCCCGCGTAACCGCCTGCGGCCGCAAGGAGTATGAGTCCTGCGGCAATTCCTATTACTTTCTTTTTCATGTTTTTCCTTTCTGTCCCATAGAAAATTTCTTTTTAACTTTCTGATAGAAAAAAGCCGGAACTCCCACACCAGAGTTCACAAAAACTGTGTCCCCCGGGAGAATCCGGCTTTTGTATTTTTACTTATCTGTTATTTGCTTTCCAGAATCTTATCCACGCTGACCAGTTTGACACTCAGCACGAATACCTGACCTGCGATTTCCAGCTCTTCCGGTGTCGGGAAGGACGGTGCAATACGGATGTTGGAATCCTGCGGATCGTTGTGATATGGATACGTTGCGCCCGCGCCTGTCATGGTAAGACCGGCCTCTTTTGCTTTTGCAACGATCTTCTTTGCACATCCCTCCATCGCATCGAAGGAGATGAAGTATCCACCGTTCGGTTTTGTCCAGGAAGCGATGTCAAGGCCGCTCAGCTCCTGATCCATTACCTGCAGAATTGCCTCGAATTTCGGTCTTAAGATCTCAGCATGCTTTTTCATCTGATTCATCACGCCGTCCAGGTTCTGGAAGAATTTTACATGGCGCAGCTGATTCAGTTTATCATGACCGATGATCTGGAAGTTCATGTACTCCTGTGCCTCTTTGAGGTTTGCCTCAGAAGAAATGAGAGCTGCAATTCCGGCTCCCGGATAGCTTACTTTCGAGGTGGATACGAACTCATAGACCATATCCGGATTTCCGGCTTTCTCGCACTCCTCGATGATGTTCAGCAGGTGATCCTGTCTGTCATCATACAGGTGATGGATGATATATGCATTATCCCAGAAAATACGGAAGTCTTTGGCTGCCGGTTTCAGGTTTGCAAATCTTCTGACGGTCTCATCGGAGTAGGTGTAGCCCTGCGGGTTGGAGTATTTCGGTACACACCAGATTCCCTTGATGGCGTCATCTTCTGCAACGAGTTTTTCTACCATGTCCATGTCCGGTCCTTCTGGTGTCATCGGAACATTGATCATCTCAACGCCGAAGTACTCGGTTACACCGAAGTGACGGTCATAGCCCGGTACCGGACAGAGGAATTTTACTTTGTCCAGCTTGTTCCACGGAGTGCAGCCTGCAACGCCCTTCAGGAACGAACGTGCTACGGTATCAAACATAATGGTAAGGCTGGCGTTTCCGTAAACGATGACGTTTTCCGCCGGAACCTCACAGATATCTCCGATCAGTTTTCTTGCTTCCGGAATACCGGTCAGCACGCCGTAGTTCCGGCAGTCGGTTCCATCTTCTGCGAAGGTGTCTTCATTTTTCGAGAGAACGGTAAGCATTCCTTCCGTGAGATCTAACTGGGCTGCTGCAGGTTTTCCTCTGGAAATATTCAGATTGAGGCCTTTTGCTTTTACCTCTGCAAATTCCTGCTCCAGTCTGGCTTTCTCGGCAACTAATTCTTCTTTGGTCCATTCGATATACGGTTTCATGAAACGTCCTCCCTTGTACTTTCCTTACCCGTTTTTCAGGTTTCTTGCTCAACTAAAGACCATTTTACCAGATCATGAGTTTCTGTCAAGGAGAACTTGCATGTTTTATGCACTTTTCGGCATTTTATCCCACTTTTTGCAGTTTTATACTTCATTTCCTGCAATTCAGCCAAATGTTTTTCGTATGACGGACATACGTCCGCTGCCAAAAGATGTTTTAAACGTTGTCAGACTGCCATCTTCCCGATGCACCGCACGGCAGAACAAGGCCGGTCGACTTGACCGGAAGGCCGATTTCCTGTGCTTCTACGTGGCCTTTGTACTGTTTTAATTCCAGGGAAATCATGTACGTCAGGACAGCCGGTGCAAGTCCTGTCGTGTAAGAATTCACAAGGAAGAACAGCGGGTCATCGCTTAAGAGCTGCGTGCAGAGCCTGATGAACGGATGAATCGACTCCTCGATTTTCCAGATCTCGCCCTTTGGTCCTCTTCCGTAGGACGGCGGGTCCATGATGATCGCGTCGTAGTGGTTGCCTCTGCGGATCTCGCGCTCGACAAATTTGGTGCAGTCATCCACAAGCCAGCGGATCGGCTTGTCCGAAAGGCCGGACACGGCAGCGTTCTCTTTTGCCCAGTTGACCATGCCTTTGGATGCATCGACATGTGTGACGCTTGCGCCTGCTGCGGCCGCTGCGAGCGTTGCGCCTCCCGTGTAGGCGAACAGGTTCAGCACTTTAATCGGGCGGTTGGCACGGCGGATCAGATCGCCGAACCAGTCCCAGTTCGTTGCCTGCTCCGGGAAAAGGCCGGTGTGTTTGAAGCTGAACGGTTTCAGGCGGAAGGTCAGGTCTTTATAGTTGATCTCCCACTGCTCCGGCAGATGGAAAAACTCCCATTCTCCGCCGCCCTTGCTGCTTCTGTGATAATGACCGTTTTTCTTTTTCCAGCCCGGATTTTCTTTTTTCGTGTTCCAGATGACCTGCGGGTCTGGTCTTACCAGAAGGTAATCTCCCCACCGCTCCAGTTTTTCTCCGCCGGACGTATCCAGCACTTCATAATCTTTCCATCCATCTGCTATCCACATTTTATTGGTTTCCTTTCTCTTTTATCTCAAAATTTATCGTGTTCTGAATTGTACGTTCCTATGATACCATAAAAGTATTGTTTTTCCAAAACATTTCTTATATCATAGTTCTGGGCATCCGCGCATTTGATCCGGAAATCTGCCCGTGGAAAGGATTTTTCTCATGGAAACCGTACTCTTATATCAGATCAAAGGAACGAAAACAGCTGTGCTTTTAAAGCCGGTTCTCTTAAAGCTCGGTATCCGCGTGCGCATTGTGGAACCGGAACAGTATCTCCAGTCGATCGGATTTCTTGCCGGAAATAAAGCATTTGCAGAATCCCCCGAAGCCTATGACGGCGCCGGATTTGATGAACCAATGATGGTCATGGCCGGCTTTTCCGAGCGGAAACTTGATCTTTTTCTCACCGAAATGCGCCGGAAAAAAGTGCCGCCGATCGCCCTCAAAGCCATCGTCACAACGCAGAACCAGGCGTGGAATTCGCTGCAGCTCTACAGAGAATTAAAAGAAGAACACGAAAAAATGAAATCGTACCGGAAATAACTGGTCTGGTCAAAAAATCCGGAATTGGAACTTTTTCTTCATGCCACCACTCCCTATAATAGGGTGCAATCAAGGAACGAAAGTTCCAGATACCAAAGGAGTGCGTTGTTATGAAAAATGAAAAAGTCTGGAAAATCGCAATGACAGGTGTCTTTGCAGCCCTTTCCTACGTTGTCTTCACCTTCCTGCAGTTCAAAATCTGGCTGCCAGGCGGAGATGCCACCTCAATCCATTTCGGAAACGCTGTCTGTGTGCTCGGTGCACTGATTCTCGGCGGTGTTTACGGCGGAATCGGCGGTGCGATCGGCATGACCATCGGAGATCTTCTCGATCCGGTCTATGTGGTATACGCACCAAAGACCTTCATCTTAAAATTCTGCATCGGCCTCATCGCAGGACTGATCGCACACAAAATCGGTAAAATCAACGAGCAGACCGATCAGAAACAGATCTTCAAATGGGCACTGCTTGCAGCCATCGGCGGACTTCTGTTCAATGTGATCTTCGATCCGCTCATCGGTTACTTCTACAAACTGGTTCTTCTTGGAAAACCGGCAGCAGAGGTTACCTTAAGCTGGAACGTAGCGGCAACTTCCATCAACGCCGTACTTTCCACCATCGCTTCCGTTGTCATCTACATGGCACTGCGTCCGGCTCTTCAGAAATCCGGACTGTTTAGCCAGGTAAAGGCAGCAGCGAAATAAAAAAACAAATTTCATTTACGCGATATCCAAAAAAGTCACCATGTTCTATTTCGAACCGGTGACTTTTTTCATGCATTTCTTTTTATTTTTCAGCGGTGGCTGCTGCCTCTTCTTCCTCGTGCTTCGGGGTCAGCTTCTCGCTGATGAATCCATTTTCTTTCATCTTCTTTTACTCCTCATCTTTTGTTTTTTCTCCGGCGAACCACGCTTTTTCAATCATTTCCAGTTCCCGGATATCAATACAGTTGGGAATGCTTCCTTCTCTTACCGCCTTCTGGCACTCTTTGAGATCCATCCAGCGGACTGCTTCTACTTCCGACTCCTGTAGATGCAGTTTTTCCGCCTCGACCGGCTTCGTGTAAAGATACACGGCGCTGACCTCATGATCGTGGAACGGTTTTCCGTAAAAAACACCGTGTGATACTTTTTCCAGCAGGCCAAGATCCCTCAGCTCCTCTGCCTCTGCGTGGATGCCGAGCTCCTCGCCGATTTCCCGCAGAGCCCCTTCCAAATACGTATCGCCCGCCGAAAGATGGCCGGCGCTTGAAATATCGTAGCAGCCCGGATTCGAATCTTTCCAGGCACTCCTTTTCTGCAGCAGTACCTCACAGCCGCTCTTCTCATTCGCCCGTGCAATCCAGATATGTGCCGTTCCGTGACACCGTCCCTCACTGTGCGCCACGCCGCGCTCTACGATGGTTCCGGTCGGCGTGCCGTCGCCTGAGCGCTCCTCAAAAAGTTCCATCTGTTTTCCGTTCAGCACCGCTTCTGCGAGCGTGTCGCCCACATACCGCAGCTTCAGGGAGAAAAACGGCTCGTCTTCATTCAGAAGGCGGAAAAAGATTTTGTCTCCCTCCCACAGATTCAGGTGCAGGACGTCCTCTTTTTTCACCCAGGCGAGTTCGCCCTCATCACATGCAGTCGGTTCTCCCGTGAATCCGTCTGCCGTGTAGAGACACATATACTCCATGTACTCCACCGTTTTGCTGTTTTCTGCCTCTGTCACAAAGGTAACGAGACCGCGGAAACGCCAGCTCGTCAGCGTGTAGCCGGTTTCCTCTTTTACTTCACGCAGCAGGCATTCCTCCGGGCTTTCGCCAAGTTCCGCATGGCCGCCGACGCCGATCCACTTGTCCTTGTTGACATCGTTCTTTTTCACCGTGCGGTGCATCATCAGATAGCTGTCATCCTTTTCGATGTAGCACAGCGTTGTCATGCAGCCTCTGCCTCTTTCTTCTGTTTTTTCCTCCATCTTTGACTCCCTCCGTCGTGTGCCGGACTTCTTTCCGCTTCTTTTGTTTTTCAGGAAAAATGTATTTCTGCACACACCTTTTTCTCGTTTTCTATTCTACCATACTTTTTCAGAATTCCAGCAACAAATTTCTATCTTTTTGCAGATCTTTCACGAAAAATGTAACGACCATTCCGCATCTTCTTGACTCTCACACAGTACTGTGTTAAAGTGTCTGTAATTGATGTTTTGTCACCCGTAAACAACGTTTCTTATCATTCCTTACATTTGAGGTTTTCATGATGGAAAAACAGACGATAGTTGTGAAAGTCGGCACCAGCTCCCTGACACTCTCAGACGGAACGATGGATGCTGAAAAAATACGGAACATTACGACCCAGCTTGCCGCGCTGCAGACGGCAGGCCACCATGTGATTCTCGTTTCCTCCGGTGCGATCGCCGCAGGCTTTTCCCGTCTCGGCTTTAAAAAACGGCCGACGAAAATTGCCGATAAACAGGCTGCCGCTGCTGTCGGCCAGGGCCTTCTGATGGAGGAATACACGAAAAATCTGATGGCGTACCAGATTCCGTGTGCGCAGATTCTTTTGAACCGCAGTGACTTTGAGGACCGCCGCCGCTATAAAAACATCTTCGGCTCCCTCTCCGTCCTGCTCGGGCGCGGTGCGATTCCGATCATCAATGAGAACGATACGATCGCGATTGAGGAGCTGAAGGTCGGCGACAACGACACGCTCTCCGCCCAGGTGGCTGCGATGCTGCATGCATCGCTTCTGATTCTGCTGACCGATATCGACGGGCTCTACACTGCCAATCCAAAGAGTGACCCGAATGCGCGCCATATCGACGTGGTAAATGAGATCACGCCGGAGCTCACTGCTGCGGCAGGCGGTGCGGGATCGGGCAACGGAACGGGAGGCATGACAACGAAGCTCTCCGCCGCTTCGCTTGCCACAAGAGCCGGTGTGCCGGTTCTGATCTGCTCCTCGGCGGAGGAAAACAACATTGTGCGTGCGGTGAAAGGAACCGCAAAAGGAACGTACTTTACCGCCAGCGGCCACAACATGAAAACGCGTCTGCAGTGGATGGCATTCTATGCGCCGAGTGCGGGCAACCTCTACGTCGATGAGGGTGCCGCAGAAGCACTTGCTGTTCAGGCAAAGAGCCTGCTTCCTAAAGGCATCGTGGCAGTCGAAGGCGATTTTAAGAAAGGCGATGTCGTCAGCGTCTTCCGGCGCGGCAGCCATGAATATCTCGGAAAGGGCATTGTCAACTATGACCGGCCGGATCTGCAGAAAATCATGAACGAAAGCACCAGCCACACGGAAGCAATCAACCGCGATAACTGGATCGGCGCGGAATAAATGGTGCCGAATAAAGCATTCTTTTGTTTACGAAAATTCCCCTCCGTGTTATAATATTTGTATTCAGCCGGCTGCAGGTTTTTCTTTCAGCGAGGAAAGGAAGCTGCATCCGGTTTTCCATGTGCTTTTGGTTTTACTTCGAGAGCACAGCAAACACAAAGGAGGGTTTTTACCAATGAAATACGATTTTACATCTCTGATGAACCGCAGCGGCCACGATTCGATCGCTGTCGATCAGATCCCGATTCCGGGTGCGGAAGTCAAAGAGGGCTTCTCCCGCATCCCGATGTGGGTGGCCGACATGAACTTCCCGTCTCTTCCGACCATTCAGGAAGCAATTCACGCGAGAGTCAACGAACCGCATTTTGGCTACTTTAATCTGCCGGATGCATATTTTGACAGCATCATCCGCTGGCAGAAAGAGCGCAACGGTGTGGAAGATCTGCCGCGTGAGGCGATCGGCTATGAGAACGGCGTGCTCGGCTGTGTTGCTTCGGCTACTGCCGCTTTTACATCCCCGGGCGAATCCATTCTTCTGCATTCCCCGACATACATCGGTTTTACCGGTGTTCTTGAGAACTGCGGACGCAATATCGTTCTCTCCGATCTTGTTCAGGATGAGAACGGCGTATGGCGTATGGACTACGCCGATATGGACCGCAAGTTAAAAGAACACAACATTCATTTCGCGATTTTCTGCTCTCCGCACAACCCGACAGGCCGTGTCTGGGAGCGCGAGGAAATTGAAAAGGCGATGGAAATTTACAAAGCAAATGAATGCGTTGTCATCTCCGATGAGATCTGGTCTGACCTGACACTGCCGGGCTTCAAACATATCCCAACGCAGTCCGTTTCGAAGGATGCACGCGAGCGCACCATCGCACTTTATGCACCGTCCAAGACCTTTAACCTGGCTGGCCTTGTAGGCTCCTACCACATCATCTACAACCGCATGCTGCGCGACCGTGTGGAGAAGGCTTCGTCCCTTTCTCACTACAATTCTCCGAACGTACTCTCTGTTCATGCGCTGATCGGCGCTTACCGGCCGGAGGGATACCAGTGGGTGGATGAACTGCGCGAAGTGCTGAAATCGAATGCGGATTATGCGTACAACTACATTCTCGAGCATTTCAAGGGCGTGAAGCTTTCCAAACCAGAAGGAACGTACATGCTGTACCTCGACTGCGAGGAGTGGTGCAAGGAGCATGATACCGATATGGATACGCTGCTGAAAGCCGGTGTTGCTGTCGGCGTGATCTGGCAGGACGGACGGCCGTTCCACAGACCGTATGCGATCCGCCTGAATCTGGCACTGCCGCATGTGCTTGTGAAAGAGGCATTTGACCGTATGGATAAGTATGTATTCAATGCGAAATAATTGTATTTTCTAATTTTATAAGCCAAACATAATGAAAGACCGAAACGGACATTTTCCTCTGCCGTTCCGGTCTTTCGCTGTTTTGTGCATCCTGTTTTTTCAGTTTTGCTCCAGCTCCCGCTGTGCCAGCATCTCTTCCACGTTGATGCCGTACTTCTTTAAATTGACGCGGCCGTTTTCCAGCACAATGCCGTCTGCCTCCAGCATATCCGCCTGTTTCCCGGCGCCGCCGAAGACAAATTCCGCGGCCAGTTCGCCTTTGGAGTTTACCACACGGTAGCATGGAATGTGCTCCGGATCTGTGTTTTTATGTAAGGCGTTTCCCACGGCACGCGCCATCTTCGGCTCGCCTGCAAGCGCTGCTATCTGGCCGTATGTCGCCACTTTTCCGCGCGGAATCTGCTTTACCGCCTCATAGATTCTTTTGGTCGGGCTGTCCGTGATGATGTCGTAGCTCTCGGCGATCATGGTACGCACAGCGTCATCGGGTACGGTTCCGTCGAGGAGAATCGTGTTCCAATGTTCTTTGTTCTGATGATATCCCGGGATAACTGACGCGAATGCATCGCGCCAGTAGTCCCGCCATTCCGGGTTTGCTTTTACATTCAGCTGAATGATTCCGTCCTTTTCATAGACCCACAGAAATGCCTTTTTGCTTCCTTTCACGCGGATGAGCTGCCAGTTGTCATCGTGAAACGGCGCTTCCTGATATGTGTCCGGGAAGGAAAGGCCATAGGATAGCGCTTCTTCTCTTGTCTTCATTGCAGACTTCCTTTCTTCCTGTCGCGGGTGTTTTGATGTTTTTTCCGCAAAACACCCGCTTTTTCTGTATTCGTCCTGCCGCTGCGATTCTGCTTTTTTCTGCGGCATTTTTCTTTATTATATCATTCCGCCTGCTTCTGCGCAATTTTTCACCTGCTATTTTTTCATCTTCGGCTGGAAAATCCAGCTTGCAAGATACGCGAAAATCAACGCCGCTGATGTTCCGACAGCCCCCGCCTTTAATCCGCCCTGGAACAATCCTAAAAATCCGCTTTCTTTTACGGCATCTTTTACTCCCTGAAACAAAAGATGCCCGAATCCGAGCAGCGGCACCGACGCGCCTGCCCCGGCGTATTCTGCAAATGGATCGTAGAGTCCCAGAAAGCTCAACACCGCGCCCGTGCACACAAGCGTTACCATAATTCTTCCCGGTAGCATTTTCGTGCGGTCGAGCAGAATCTGGCACAGGGCACAAATGAGGCCGCCGACCCAGAAGGCATTGAAATATTCCATAAACGTTCCCATTTTACACATCCTCCTCCCGCTCGATTACAACCGCCTGTGCAATACCAGGCACGCTGCTGCCCTCCTGAAAGCTGACCTTCGACATCAGCGCACCAGTCGGTACAAACAGAATCCTCTTCCACTCTCCGTTTTCCAGCTTCGGCAGCAGATACTCCGCCAGCACCGATGCCGCACAGCCGCAGCCGCTTCCGCCCGCACCGGTGTCCTGTTTTGCCGGATCGAAGATCAGCATGCCGCAGTCACTGTGCTGTTCCGAGATATCGTATCCTTTTTTCTTCAGCAGCTCCAGCAGAATTTCCCGCCCCACAACGCCGAGATCTCCCGTCACAATGCGGTCGTAATCGGCCGGTTCCCGGTTGAAATCGACGAGGTTCTGTGCAATCGTATCGCACGCAGCGGGGGCCATGCAGGCGCCCATGTTCTGGTTGTCTTTCAGCCCGTAATCAATGATTTTTCCCGTCGTAGCGCCCGTGATTTTCACTCTGCTCTTCGTTTTTCCAAGCACACACGCGCCGCTTCCCGTCACCGTCCAGCTCGCGGACGGCGGGCGCTGGTTTCCGTAGGCGAGCGGAAAACGGAACTCCTTCTCCGCCGTTCCAAAGTGGCTCGATGTCACCGCCAGCACCCGGTCACCGTATCCTCCCGCGACTGCCATCGCGCCAAGCGAAAGCGCCTCTCCCATCGTCGAGCAGGCACCGAACAGGCCGTAGAGCGGGCAGTTCAGATCCACCAGGCCGAACGATGATGCGATTGACTGTGCCAGAAGATCGCCCGCAAAAATCATGCGGATCTGCTCCGGCCTCACATTGGCTTTCTGCATTGCCAGCTTCGCGGTGGCAAGCTGCAGTTCACTCTCGCCCTCCTCCCAGCTCTCCTGCCCGCACATCGGGTCCGAAAGCGTGTGCGAAAAGTATTCGCCCAGCGGTCCATCCTTTTCCTTTTCTCCTACAATCGCCGCGCTGCCCTCGATATAGACGGCTTTGGCAAACGAGATGCTCTGCTTTCCTGTCATCTGTCTCATCGGCAAATTCCTCCGTTTTCTTATTTTGCGTCTTACCATTTCTGACCTTCAGTATTTCCGTTTTTTCCATTCTTACGCATGATTTTCCTGTTTTAGGGAACTCTGTACGCTGTAGCACAAAAATCCTGTTTCAGAAACTTTTAGAGGAATGTTTTTCATGAGTGAAATGCTGTATCTTCAGACGGAGCGGAATATCAAAATCACCAGTCCCGTCGTGACGCTCGGCGATGTGGCGCAGCTTTCCTGTTCAGACGGCGCTGTCCTCGCCCGCAATCAGGTCCGCCGCGTGGCGCATCTTCCCGATGACGGATACGGGCGCTACGTCTGCTCCGCCTCCACCCTCGTCCGCCTCGTCACGGAGGCCGAGGAGCACGTCGATGTCACCCACATCGGCGAGCCGAATTTTATTTTAACGTACGAGGATCCGCGTCAGAAAAACACCTGGATCAGCTGGTGCAAAACGATTCTGGTCGGCATCCTTACGTTTATCGGAACTGCGTTTTCCATTATGACCTTCCACACCGACATCGGCGTCCGCGAGCTGTTTTTGGATGTTTACACCCGTTTTCTCCCGCAGATGACGCCCGGATTTTCGGTGCTGGAAATTTCATATTCCATCGGCATCGGCCTTGGCGTCGTGCTCTATTTCAACCATTTCGGACGGCGGAAATTCACGCAGGACCCGACGCCGCTCGAGGTGGAAATGCGGGTCTACGAGGATGATATCGATACGACCATTATCGAACAGAACGACCGCTCCGGTAAAGGAAAGGAGGCTTTTCATGCGAATCCTGCCAGAGATCCTGCTGATCACAGCCGGTCTTAGCCTTGGCTTTTTCATCGCGAGCGGCCTTATCGCGCTTGTGATCGGCCTTGGCATCGTGACACGGTACGCCGGCATCACAAAGACAGCAGGGAACCTGCGTTTTTACGAATGCTGCTGTATGGCCGGGGCGCTGTTCGGCGATCTTTTCTCGCTTGGCACCTTCTCGTTTTCCCTGCCCTCCTGGACGGCCGGTGTGTTCTGGCTTTTTGCGGGCATTTATCTGGGAAGCTGGATCATCGCGCTCGGCGAAGTCGTCAACCTGTTTTCGATCCTCTGCCGCCGGATCGGACTGACGCGCGGACTGCCGTTTGTAATTCTCTGCATGGCGGCAGGGAAAATCGCGGGCTCTCTCTATTATTTTGCAAGTGGATTTCAATAAGAACTGGAGGTAAGATGTGATGCAGAGTTTAAAAAGTGAACGGGCAAAAAAAGAATACGAACAGTTTGTCAAAGAGGTGACGCCAAAGCAGAATCTCTTCTTCAATATGGCAAAAGCCTTTATCGTCGGCGGTCTGATCTGTGTCGTGGGGCAGATTCTGCTCCATATCGGCAAAACGCAGTTCTCGCTCAGCAAAGATGACGCCGGCTCCTGGTGCTCGCTGATTCTGATCCTTAGCAGTGTGATTTTAACCGGCCTCAACATCTATCAGAAAATCGTCACCTTTGCCGGCTGCGGTGCGCTCGTCCCGATCACCGGCTTTGCCAACTCGGTTGCAGCTCCTGCGATTGAATATAAAAAAGAAGGACAGGTCTTCGGCATCGGTGCGAAAATTTTCACCATCGCCGGACCTGTCATTCTGTACGGTGTTTTTGCAAGCTGGCTGCTCGGCTTTCTCTATTGGCTGTGGACCGCTGCCGGGAACTGGTTTTAAATCAGTTCCGCAGCGCTTCCGCCTCTTCTTTTGTGCAGCCCTCGCGGCTGTAACGGGCTTTTTCATAGCCGTCGTGCAGCCGTCTCATGCTGTCGCCGGAAAGCTCGTTTCTCTCTTCCAGCTCCGCCGGGGTTTCGGCTCCGGTCGGCTGGTATTTTCCGGCTTTTTTGATCGTTTTTTTATACTGCCGGCGGATACGCATATTCGGGGAGAGATAGCCCTCTTTCTTTTCCCGCCGCCACGGCAGATTTTCCCGTTCGTCGTTTCCCTGATGCAGGAAGAGAACTTCGTCCTCCTCATCCTCTGAGAAGGCTTTTCCCGCATTTTTTACGCTCTGGTAAATCGCCCGCAGAACCGCGATTCCGACGGCAACCATCACAAGATACATGACCGTCGTAAAAAGATTCTGGATCCACTGCGGCATCGGTTTGTACTCTTTGTCCCCCAGCATATCGGACAGATCGGCCTGCTCCATGCCCTGCGGCGCCTCGGCCTCCGGTGTTTCGATCGTAAGATCGCTTTCCAGCTCTTTCGGCTCATATCCTGCGATCGCCTCCGCAATCGGATCCTTTCCGTAGAGCGCCGATGGGAGCACGAACAGTACCAGAAGGAGTACTGCAATTTTCAGGATCAGTTTTCCCGTCCGCTGCATCATCTCCACCGGGAGATTGGCGATTTTCTGATGGTCACGGATGAACCCGTGCATGCCGTCGAGGTACTGGCAGAAGAAGCACAGGAATACATCTGCAAAGAAAAACCAGTAGATCAGATGCCAGTAGAACGGCATTTTCATCAGCACACCGATCACATACTGTATCATAAACCAGAGAAAATGAAGGGGCTTTGGCTCATCGAGGAGCGTCGGGATCTCCCACGCTTCCATATCCGCCAGCGGCATTGAGCCGGCCGGCAGTTCCTGCGCTGCTTTCTTTAACTGGCCTTTGCGGATTCTGACATAGCCGCGGATCAGGAAAATCACAGCGGCCATAAGACCCGTCATCACGCCGGAAAGGCTCTCCAGAAATGCAGGAGAAATACCGTTCTCAAACTTGTTTTTTCCATCGTTTGCCGCCACAGCCGCTTCAATTACCGCTGCCGCCTGCACACTGAACAGGGAACAGAAAAATTTCGCTGCCAGATACGTCACCGCGCAGACCGCAATTCCGCCAAGCAGAAACTGCCAGAGTGCTTTCGTTTTCCGGATCAGAATCCAGCTTGCGGCGGCCGGAATCAGCAGCAATAAGGATATGGCGCAGAAATACAGCGCCTCCCTTCCCGTCAGCTCCAGAAAACCGGCGGCAAAGCCATAGATGCCGGCGAATAAAAGCCAGACATGAAGCCAGGTCAGCGGGATCTGTACCGGTGTCTTTTTTATTTCCATGGTTTCACCTCCCAGCCGATTGCGGTGTACGCACGGTTCTGCTCCGACGGAACTTCTTCGCCCGGCAGATACGGAATCACCCACAGCACCTGGTTCTGCGCACCGGAGAGCAGATGAAGAGCCTCACGGACCTCATCGGTTCTGTTTTTGGATACGACAACGTAGGTGTGGCCGGTGAGCTCTTTTTCCGCCTCTTTGTGCAGAAACTCCGCGCTGCCTGTGAGATTGCCCCCAAGCTGCACGCACGCCAGTTTCCGGTTCAGCTCCGCTGTTTTTCCGGCGCCCGCTGCCAGATGGACACGCAGCTCCTCGCCGGTCTCCTCATCTTTCGCATTGCTCTTCACCCACAGATTCATCTTGTTTTTCACCATCCGCGCCGCAAGCGAAGACGTGATGCGGATGCTCTCCTCGACCTGCGCTTCCTCGCGCAGAATGTTGGCGTCCTCGATATCGAGAAGCACCGTAACTTCCACGCTCGTCGTCGCGTCAAACTGGTTGACCATCAGATCTCCCATCCGTGCCGACGATTTCCAGTTGATGCGATTCATCGGGTCTTCTTTCCGGTAATCGCGGATACCAGAAAATTCAAACGGGTCCTCGTACAGGCGATTCCGTGACAGAACCATGCCCGACACGGCACGGCAGATCATCTGAATCCGTGCAGTATCGACCTGGCGCGGGTAAACGTACATCTGTGTCTGCTGCGGGTAATCGCTGTAAAGACCCTCCCGGAAAAAAAGATCGTACGCTACGGCATGCGCACCGGTGATCTCGTAGAATCCTCGTTTTTTCGCCTGAAACGGCAGTGTTCTCGTGATCTGCTGATGAAACAGGAACGAAAAGACATCGCGTTTGTAGCTCTGGTCGGTGATGCTCGCGTTTGCTTTTGCCTCGCGGTCGAATTCCAGATTGCGGCTCATCGAAATGCCAAGCTCGAGTGCCGGAATCGGCAGCAGTTTGTCGTTTACGACGACCTCTTTTAACGTACTCTCCTCGCCCTCATAGATCGCGGAATCCTGGAAGCTGACCTGGATTTTCAGATTTTTCTGCCAGTTTTTCTGGTACAGCTTTTTCTGCAGAAACCAGGCGAGCGCCATTCCAAATAGTAATAAAAGAAGCATAGTCCGTTACCTTCCTGACCAGTTTTCGGTCGGCAGATCGATGCGGTTTAAAATTTCCTCGATCACCGATTCTGCGGCTCTTCCGTCGTCTGCGCCGATCTGCATGGTGAGACGGTGTGCGAGTACCGGAACAGCCACGGTCTTGAAGTCCTCCGGCACAACGTAGTTTCGTCCCTGCACCAGCGCGTGGCCCTGTACGGCACGTAAAAATGCGAGTGTTCCACGCGGGCTCACACCGCTTGCAATTTTGCTGTTGACTCTCGTCTCCTGTACGATGCGGACGAGATACTGTACCAGTTCCGGATGCAGGTAGACTTCTTTACACGCCTCCTGCAGGGTACGGATTTCTTCTTTTTGGCAGACAGACGACAGCTCGGCGAGCGGCTCCTCGGTCAGGAAACGGGCGATCATCTGCGTCTCTTCCGCCGGGCTTAATGCTTCCATCGAAAGTTTCATTAAAAAACGGTCCATCTGCGCCTCCGGCAGCGGGAAGGTTCCGAGCGTCTCGAGCGGGTTCTGCGTGGCGATGACGAGGAACGGCTCCTCGAGCGGCCGTGTCACACCGTCCACGGTGATCTGGCGCTCAGCCATGCACTCGAGAAGGCTGCTCTGCGTCTTCGGCGTTGCACGGTTGATCTCATCGGCAAGCAGAATGTTGCAGAAGGCAGGGCCTTTCGAGAAGACAAACTCTCCGCTTTTGGCATCAAAATAATTGAGACCGGTGACATCGGACGGCAGTAAGTCCGGTGTGAACTGGATGCGGCCGAACTCTGCCTCGACGGATTTCGCAAGGGATTTCGCCATGACCGTTTTTCCTGTCCCCGGGACATCCTCGAGCAGGATATGACCTTTGGCAACAAGGCAGGTCAGGACAAGCTCGATCGTGCGCTCGTTTCCGATCATGACCTTTGCGATATTTTCTTTTAATTGCTGCAATACATTATTTTCCATGTTTTGCTTCCTCCAATAGTAAGATTTAATAAAAAAATCCACCCCTCGCTGCTCTGTTTTGTGAGAACAGCACGATAAATTTATTTTACAGCACATATTTTCGGAATACAAGCAGAAAAAGGACGATGCTGTACATACTTTTCACAGCATCGCCCTTTACGGTTTCTTCTATAAATTAGCTTGTCTCTTACAGTGCTTTCCGGTACAGCGCCTCGATGTCCTGCTGACGGGACGCTCTCGGGTTGACGGCGATGTTTCCGCTCTTCATCGCATCTACCGCCATCGGCACGATTTTGCTCTCGATCTCCTCTGCTGTCACTTCTTTTCCCTTTGCCGCCTGGCGGATCGCATCGGTCAGGCTGGCCGGGATTCCGATGGCTGCGGTCAGCTCGCGGATCGCGCCGACCAGCATCATCGGCTCAAATTCATCGGCGTATGCCGGGATTTCGCTGATGTAGTTGTAGATCTTCAAATATCTTCCATGGTCTGCCAGTGCATTGTACTCTGCGATGACCGGAAGTAGAACGGCATTTGCCACGCCGTGCGGCACATCGAAGAAGGCGCTCACAGGATGACTCATTGCATGGACATTTCCAAGTCTTGCGTAGGAAAATGCAATACCCGCGAACAGCGAACCGGTCAGCATCGCCTCTGCGGCTTCGAGATCGGTTCTGCGCGCCACGAAACGGCGGATATTTTTACCGATCAATTCCATCGCTTTTTCTGCCATGGCATCGGAGAACGGAGATGCAGCTGTAGAAATATAAGCCTCCTCCGCATGGATAAAAGCATCAATACCGCACGCTGCCGCAACGAATGCCGGAGCGGAAGTTAAAAGTTCCGGATCGAGAATCGCGTACTCTGGAAGAAGTTCATAGCTGAATACGGTCAGCTTGTAATCTCTGCTGTGGTCGGTGATCACGGAAAATGCGGTCACCTCGGAGCCGGTTCCCGCAGTCGTCGGAATGGCAATCAGCGGGACAATTTTTCCCGGCACTTTGTGTGCGCCTTCGTATTCCGTGATGCTTCCGCCGTATTTTGCCGTCACACCGACGGCCTTTGCTACATCCATCGGAGAACCGCCGCCGAGTGCTACGAGAAAGTCTGCGCCGGAAGCAAGATAGCTCTCGGTTGCTTTTTCTACTGTCGTCACAGACGGATTCGCCTCAATATCTGTGAAAATATCGGCTGCGATGCCTGCCGCTTTCAGGCTGTCCGCTGCTTTATCCACAACGCCCATTTTTTTCAGGGTAGGACCGGAAAGAATCATCGCATGGGTTCCGCCCATCTTCTTGGCACACTCCGGCAGTTTGGCAAGCGTTCCTGCTCCGACAATAATATTCTGTGGAATCGAAAATTCGAATGGATTCATCTTATTTTTCCCCTTTCTTTCAGAAAGCGTGCCGAAAATTTTTCTTTCCGACACGCTTTGTTTTATCCTATCTCAGCTTCAGCCAGCCATTTTGGCAAGAACACGGTCGATTGCTGCATCGATAACAACGTCGAGTTCCGCATCGTCTGCCTCCGGCATCAGGGACGCTGCGTCCTCGTCGGAGATCAGCTCGATCAGGCTGCCGAACTTCTCTTTATATTTGAACTTGCAGACTGCAAAGAATACAACACCGAGGAGGCTCCAGCCGCCTACCATCAGCCACTCCTGCCATACCAGTGTTCCGCCGGAACCAGGAATGCAGTAAACAAGTATCATACATCCGGACATCAGAACCGCCATCGTTCCAACAAATTTGTATGCCGGAACACGGTACGGACGCGGCATATCCGGTTCTTTCTTCCGCAGGATCAGGAAGGAAAGAGATACCATACAGTAGGCAAGACAGCATCCAAAGTTACCTGCATCACAGATCCACACCATCATGCCTCGTCCTGCAAACGGAGCCAGCATAGTCAGCGCGCCGATCAGGAACAGGGCGTTGATCGGAGTTTTGTGCTGCGGATGAAGCTTTGCGAACATCGGCGGAATCATGTAGGATTCAGCCATAGAGTACAGAGCACGGGAACCGCCGATCATAAAGGAGTTCCAGGATGTGATGATACCGCACATACCGCCGACGATGATGACTTTTGCCATAACCGCTGTACCGAACGCTTTCGCCATCGCATCTGCTGTAACAAGTCCGGTTCCTGCTTCCGAGCTCAGGATTTCGGACGGGTTCAGCACATAGCCGACAGCCAGGATAACACAGGAATAGAAAACAACAGCGAGTACAACGGAGAGAATCATCATTTTACCGATTTTCTTTAACGGAACGTTGATTTCCTCTGCTGCCTGCGGGATAACGTCAAAGCCGATGAAGAAGAACGGGGTAACAACAGCAACTTTGATGATGTTCTGGAACATCGTTCCGGTGCTCTCGCCGACGAACATCTGTCCCTGCAGATTGCTGGAATCTCCGTTGATCACGGATGCCACAATCAGAAGGATACCAGCGCCGCCGATGATACAGGTAAGGACCGTCTGCAGGACGGCTGCTGTTTTTGCGCCCAGCACATTGATCAGTGTGATGAGGAACGCTACAATAACGGCTACGGCTACCCAGGAAGCATAGATATCAAATCCTGCCACGCTGTACATATAGCCTTTCAGGAATCCCGGCCACAGATATGTGATGATGGTTGGGAAGGCGCACGCCTCGAAACACGTAACACTGACGTATCCTAAAATAATCGCCCAGGTACAGATGAACGAACCGTTCTGGCCCATTGCCTTGTAGCTGAAGACGTGCTCGCCGCCGCACTGCGGCATCGCTGCAGTCAGTTCTGCGTAAGTCAGTCCGATGAAAAAGATCATGACACCGCCGATCGCAAACGCAATTGAAGCTCCGACAACGCCGCCTTTCTGAATCCAGCTTCCTGAGGATACGACCCAGCCCCAGCCGATCATGGCTCCGAAAGCGATGACGAGAATATCCCATGCACCTAATACTTTGTCAAATTCTGATTTTTTCTGTTCCATGGCTTATTCCTCCCCGCTTCCGTATTTCTTCTGAATCAGTTCCTCGAGATATTCCGCTGTGCCCTCCACACCAAGGAATGCACTGTTGATCAGAATGTCTCGGTTGTGCCGGTCTCCGCGATTGCTACCGGTCAGCGCCAGATGACGCTTGTGATACCGTTTGTCCTTCTCGAGCAGCAGAATTTTTGCATCGCTCTCGGAAAGGCTGTGGCTCTTCATGATATTCTGAATGCGGATCTCATCCGGTGCATAGATAAAAGCCCGGAGGAGCTTGATATCTTTGCTGTCCTTTAAGATGTAATCCGCGGATCGTCCGATGATGACGCAGGCCTCTTTTTCTGCCAGTTTCCGGATGATCTGCTTCTGTACATGAATCGCACGCTCGGTCAGGTCCGCATATTTGGAGAAGGATCCACGGACATCGCCCTCGGCTCCTTTTCCGGCAATCGTACCGCCCTCTTCTACACGGTTCATGATGTCTTTCGGAATTCCGACTTCTTCAATAATCTGATCCACCAGATCGCGGTCGTAGAACTTAATTCCGAGATCCTCCGCAATTTTCCTGCCGATGGCATTTCCTTTGGCTCCGTACTCGCAGCCGATTGTGATAACCAGATGTCCCATACCGTTTTCCTCTCACATTTAATTTCTCTGTTTTACCTGTTGTTTCCGATTCACAGAATGAAAAGAAAAACAGGACAGGGGCGAAGCATGGTTCTTTGCTTTTTGACGTCCTTGTCCTGTTCTTTTCACGCTATGAGATTTTCTTTGTTTCTATAAGAATTCTTTATTTTTCCAGAGCTTTTACGGTTTCTTCGATGATAGCAACTGCCTTGTCGCAGTCCTCCTCGGTTACGATAAGCGGAGGGATCAGACGAATGATGTGCGCTCCGATGGCTGTGATCAGCAGATGGCGGTCAAGGCAGCCATGTTTGACTTCTACGCCGCTGATGGTATCATCAAACTCTACGCCGACCAGCAGTCCCTGATGTCTGACTTCTTTGACATGCGGCAGTTTTGCTAATTTTTCTGCGAAGTAATCACCGACTTTCTTTGCATTTCCGGCAAGGTCGCGGTCGATCAGTTCGTTGACTTCTGCCAGTGCTGCTGCACAGCTGACTGGATGGCCGCCGAAGGTAGTTCCGTGAGATCCCGGGGTAAAGGCTTTTGCTACTTCAGCTGTTGCGCAGATTGCGCCAATCGGCATTCCGCCGCCAAGACCTTTTGCCATGGATACGATATCCGGTTTGATGCCGTAGTTCATGTAAGACATTACCGCACCGGTTCTGCACCAGCCGGTCTGTACTTCATCAATCAGAAGCAGCATGTCGTTCTCATCACAGAACTTCCGGAGTCCCTGCATGAACTCTTTCGTTGCCGGATGAACACCGCCTTCGCCCTGTACCGGCTCAACCATGATGGCGATGGTGTTTTCGGTACATGCATCTTTGAAGGCCTGCAGATCATTGTACGGTGCATAGGAGAAACCGTAGGTCATCGGTCCGAATCCAACCTGGCATCCGTTGCCCGGCTGACCGGTTGCAGACATGGCACCGAAGGTTCTTCCATGGAAGCCCATCTTTGCGGTTACGATGTGGTAACGGTTCGGGCCGTATTTCTCGATGCCGTACTTTCTTGCCATTTTGATCATGGCCTCGTTCGCCTCGGTACCGGAGTTCTGATAGAAGATCTTGTCCATGCCGATGGTCTCGCAGACTTTCTCAGCAAGCAGTGCCTGCGGGATGGTGTATGGATAGTTGAAGGTATGCATGATATCGTCGAGCTGCTCTTTTGCTGCTGCAACAACTTTCGGGTTTCTGTTTCCGGCGTTGTTTACGGCGATTCCTGCGTAAAAGTCAAGATACGGCGTTCCGTTTTCGTCGTACATGTACATCCCCTCTGCGGTTTCTGCAAGGAAATCGAAACGCTCGTAGGTCTCGATCATGTACTTGTTTACTTTGTCTTTGATGTCCTGAACCGTTAATCCTGTGTCTTTTAATCTCATAGTGTTATCCTCCCATAGCGTTGAAAAGATTTTTTAAATAAAAAACAAAAAAGCAAAGACTACTCGTTGGTAAGCGTCTTTGCTTTGTTTTTCGTTTATTATTTTGTACAACCATACAATAGCACCACTCCCTATATTTGTCAATTACTTTTTTTAAAAAAGTTTTTTATTTTTGCTTTTTCTTTAACACCCGCTTTTTCTATTCTTTTTTGATGCTTTTTCGTCTTCCGCCGTATTTTTTTCATATCCGTTGTTTTTTATTCTGATGTTCCAGCGGACTTCTGTCCATTATATTGAACAGTTCATTCAAAAAAAGAAAGCCTGTTATTCTGCGGCTTTTAGTGATAGTCGAGAAAGAAACACATGCAGCTCGTCTTCTCCGTCCCTCTGTTGCGGTAGATGTGGGTCTGGTCTGTCTCGAAACGGAATGCCTGCTTCAAGTGGATCTCATGCTCTTTTCCATTGCACTCCACGGTCATCACGCCGTCTGTCACCACCAGGTACTCTCTTGTTTTCTCTCCGTGGCCGCCGCTCACATACGTTCCGCCCGGTTCGATGTCGATGCGGTAGATTTCCACAAGCCGCGTGTCCTCATACGGAAAGCACGTCCACACAGTGTACTGCCCCTCCAGCTCTTTCGTCGGAACCAGATTCTCCGGTGTCACAAGATAACTATCCACCAGCGGCGTTGCAATCAGCTCCTGAAATTCAATCCGCAGGCCGCTCGTAATCTTCCCGAGCACGCCAAGCGACGGGTTCGCCGTTCCCTTTTCGATCTGCGAGAGCATACTCTTGCTGACCCCGGTCTGCTCTGAGACCTGGTCGAGACTCATCCCTTTCGACTGCCGGATCCGTTTCAGATTGACCGCCACATTTTCTGTCAGATAATCCATGTTCTTCCACCTGCCTTTCTTCGTATTTCGCTCATTGTAGCACACCTTCCTCCGATATTCCAGTGAATATTTTTAAACTTTCTGCCGCCTTTCCCCGCTTCGCCTTTCTTTTCTTCCTTTATCCGCCCGGGTTTCAGGCGCTTTTCTCTGCCTTTCCCAGGAAAAGCGCCCTTCCGCCGGATTTGTATTTTTGTCAGACCTTTTCCATCCGCATCTGCCGCAGAATCTTCTTTTCCATCCGCGACACCTGCACCTGCGAAATCCCCAGTTTTCCGGCGATCTGCGCCTGCGTCATGTCCTGAAAATAGCGCATGTAGATGAGCTGCCGCTCCTTCGCGGGCAGTCGTCCCAACAGCTCTTCCAAGAAAATCCGGTTCAGCAGCTTTTCCTGCCCGTTCTCTTTTTCCGGAATGCGGTCCATCAGAGAAATATCGTGGTTTTCCCCCTGATAGATGGTCTTCTGCAGCGATTCCACCTCCGCGCCGGACTCCATCGCCTCCACGATTTCTTCCACGGTAACATCAAGCTCCCCCGCTATCTCCGCCAGCGTCGGATCGCGCCCGTTCTCCCGCTCCAGCCGCTCCCGCACCGCATACGCTTTCCACGCCAGTTCCCGGATCGGGCGGCTCACCTTCACCATCCCCTCCGACCGCAGAAACCGCCGGATCTCCCCCGCAATCATCGGAACCGCATACGTCGAAAAACAGACTTCAAACGAAGGATCAAATTTATCAATCGCCTTCAACAGCCCAATGCTCCCGATCTGGCACAGATCCTCCATCTCCACCCCGCGGTTTGCAAACCGCCTCACCATGCTCCAGACCAGTCCCATATTTTCCTCTGCCAGTGTATCCCTTGCCGCTTTATCCCCTTCGTGTGCCTTTTCGATCAGGGCAAGCGTATGTTCCATGCATTCTGACTCCTATGACTTCCGATCCGGCCCTTACATTTCCGGATGCACACCGATTTTCCGTTTCATCACCACTTCCGTCCCCCATCCCGGATGCGACCTTACTTCCAGCTCATCCATAAACGCCTCCATAAACGAAAACCCCATCCCCGACCGCTCCAGCTCCGGGCAGGTCGTAAACATCGGCTCCATCGCCTTCTCCACATTTTCGATCCCGACGCCGGTATCTTTTACCGTCACCTGAAACACCTTCTCCTCCAGATCCAGCACACACTTCATCTGAATTTTCCCTTTTTCCTGACGGTATCCGTGAATCATCGCATTCGTAACCGCCTCCGAAATCGCCGTCTTGACATCCGCCACTTCCTCCACCGTCGGATTCAGCTGCGCCAGAAACGCCGCCGCAGACACCCGCGCAAAACTCTCATTGCAGGGACGGCTCTCAAATTCCAGCGTCATCGTATTCCACCGCATCTTCTCTTCTGTTTTCATCCTTTCTCGCATCATCCCATTCCCCTTTCTGCCCACTCCCCGTCCAAAACCTACTTCCACGTCTTCTCCTCTTCCACCTCAATCACCCGCGTCACCCCCGACATCACCAGAATCCTCCGCATCCGCTCTCCCACATGCACCGCTCTCACCTTCCCGCCAATCAGCTCCATCTCCCGAAACCTCCCCATCACCAGTCCAATCCCCGAACTGTCCATAAACACCGTCTTCCGAAAATCAAACACCACCTCCCTCACATTCCTCTCCACCAAAATCTCCCCCGCCTCCTCCCGAAGCCGGTCAGCCACAAAATGATCCACCTCTTCCGGAAGCCGAATCGTCATCACCGCATCCTTCACCCAAACACGATTATCCATTTCCTATCCTCCCTCTTTCCTGTCATAAAATAAAAAACACAAAAGATTTTTCGCCGTAAAGCGAATTTCATCTTTTGTGTTTTATCTTCTCACTTTTATACTTTTTTGCCCTTCGTCCCACGCACCCTCCGCGTAGTCAGTGGTATCAGCCCGACGAAACAGCGCCGCATCTCCTGCGGCATTCTGCCCCGTGGGCGTCCGTCCTCACTATTCCTCCGTCTTCACAGTCCCCCCCAGCGCCTCAATCTGCTGCTCGGCCTTAGTAGCCTTCTGGGTTCCCGGGAACTTATCGATGATCTCCTGGAACACCGAAATCGCATTATCGGTATCCCCACTCAGCCGATACGCATGCGCCAGATAGTTAAGCACCGTATAGTCACTGTCGTTGATATTCTTAGCCTTCGAAAGCTTATCAATCGCCTCAGTGTAATTCGCATCGTCAAATGCATTCACACCCGACTGCGAAAGCTCCTGGAACATAGACGACTGCATGCTCTTGTAAATAGTGTCATACACAGCCTTTGCGTCCACAGAAAGCACCTCCGGGTTGACCTCGGTCAGTGCGTTTGTTGCGTTGCTCGTGTTGCCCTGCTGCTGCGCTTCCACAGCCTTTAAAAGGTTCTCGTAGGAAGCCGCCGTATCCTGTGCCGTCTGGATCTGCTGCTGCGCAGAAGCCGTCGTTTCGTTCAGAGAATCCACCTGGCTCTGGAGCTGGTTCAGCTGGGCCTCCTGGCTCGCCATCTTGCCGCTGTATTCCACAACCTTCTCGTCCGCCTGCCGGTTAATTCGCTGCGTATTCGCAGGCCCGATCAGGAACCACACAACCAGTGCGCCAAGCACCAGCCCAATACCGATATTCAGCATCGTTGCCGCTGTAGACGTCTCGCGGAACGTCGGCGGAATAATCACCGTATCCCCGCTTACCACACGCTCACGCTCGTCCTCGCGCTGCTCCTCCGTGCGCTCCCTGCGGCCGAACCGCCGCGGCTCCAGCGACGTCTGCGTACCCGTCTGGAAATCAACCTCCTTCAGGAAACGAAGCGTCGTCGAGTTCGTCTTGTCAATTTTCGCCGCCTTTTTCAGAATCTTCCGCGCTTTCTCATACTCACCCTTGTGAATATAAATCAGCGCCAGCAGATGATATCCCTTGATCAGCTTCGGATTCTGGTTCAGAATCTTGCGCAGCTGGATCGCAGCCACATCCTCATTGTTCTCGCGGCAGCATTTCAGCGCACTGTTGTATTTCTTGATCGTCTGATTGATCATATCCAGCTTCGCCTGCTCCGCCTGCAGCGTCGCAATATACTCCGTCGCCACATTATTCTCCGGCATAATATTCTTGCTGATGATCCACTCACTTAACGCCGCAACCGCTTCACCCGTCTCAAAATAGACAAGGCCTAACAAGTTCCGCGCATGGATATTGTATTTGTTAAACTTCAGGCTCCGCCGCAGCATATCGATCGCTCCGGAAAGATCCCGGATCTCCGCCTTGTCGAGGCCCAGATTGTAGTACATATTCGAAAGAGAAAAACATTTTCTCTGTACTCTCAGGTTAAAACCACAGTTGGGACAGATCTCCATTCCGACGTCCACAACCGATTTACAATTCATACAGTTCATTCCGGCACCTTACTCTTCCTTTTCCGCTTCTGTCTCGTTTTCCTGTTCCGGCTTGTCGTTTTTCATCATTTCTTTCAAAATGTCGATCACATCCGTCAGATCACGGCTGTAAATCGCATCCTCCACCTCGTCCACATCGAGACATGGTTTAAACTTCTTCAGTTCTTCTTCGTAATTTAACATAAACAAAAAATTCCTTCCTGTATTCGCTAACCATTCCGCTTTGCAAGATATGCTTTCAGTTCGCCCGCCAGATACAGAGAACCCACGCAGAACAGCATGCCGCTGCCCTTTTTGCCCAGTGCCTTCTCATACGCTGCCCCGATCTCCGGTTCCGCGCAGACATCCGTGCATCCTGCTTTTCTGAAGTCCTCTGCAAGCACTTCCGCCGGTACGACGCGGCTTCCGTCGATCTGCGTTGCAACAACATGGGACGGATGAATTCCCTCGCAGATTTCACCGATCATCTCATGATAGTGCTTGTCTGCAACTGCCGTGAACAGAATCGTGATCTCGTTTTCTTTCGCAAAATAGCCTGCCGTGCTGACAAACTGTGCAATGCCGTCCTCGTTGTGCGCGCCGTCGATGATGACGCCCGGCGCAGCCATTTCCATACGGCACGGCCATTTGATCTTCGAAAGGCCTTCCGCAAGCACGTTCTTAGGAATGTCGTGCACGTCCTGCAGAATATGCATCGTGTAGAACGCAAGGCTTGCATTCATCATCTGGTATTTTGCCACGTACGGAATCGCAAGCTCTGCTTTTTCGCCGCCTGGGTATGCAAAGGTAAAGGTGATGCCCTCGCGGCTCTGTGTTTTCATCTCATAGAACGACGGCTCCATCGGCCATGCCGGGCTTCCCATCTCTTTCGCCTTTGCGGCAATGACAGAAGCCGGACCTGGCTGGCTGGCGTCGTAGATTACCGGGACACCGGCTTTGATGATGCCGGCTTTCTCTCCCGCAATCGCCTCGAGGGTGTCGCCGAGATACTCGGTGTGGTCGCGGCTGATGGACGTGATGATGCATGCCAGCGGCTTTTCGACCACATTTGTCGCATCCAGCCGTCCGCCAAGGCCGGTCTCCATGACCAGGTATTCCACGCCGGCTTCTTTGAAAATCAGCATTCCCATCAGGAACAGCGTCTCAAAATAGCTCGGATGGCCTTCGCCCTCCGCCTCGTATTCTTTGGCTGCTTTTTCCACTTTGAGAAATGCGTCGAGAAACTGCTCATCCGACACATCTTCCCCGTTGATCTGGAACCGCTCGTTGATGCGTACAAGGTGCGGGGAGGTAAAAAGTCCTGTCTTTTTGCCGCCTGCAAGCAGCATCGCATTCAAGTACGCGCAGACGCTTCCCTTTCCGTTCGTGCCCGCCACATGGATAATTTTGATCCCTTCCTGCGGATTCCCAAGGCGCGAAAGAAGCTCCCTCGTATGTTCCGGCGGATGCTTCACCGTAAATTTCGGTATTGTTTCGATATAATCAACTGCTTCTGTATAATTCACTTTATTTCACCATTCTTCAGTATTTTAGGGCTGCTTTCAAACCCTAGTATCATTATAATCGAGTGACCGGATATGTCCATAGCAATTTTCAAAATTTTGTCCCGACTTTTCGACTTTCCCCGTAAAAAGATACAGTGGGACGTCAAAATCCGCCCCACTGTATGATCTTTCGGACACTCTTTTTAATTCTGCAGACCGCCGTCTTCGGCCGGTTTATCGCTGTTTTCTGTTTTTGACGGCTCAATCTTGTCGCCTTCGCCCTCCGGCGCACCGGACGGCGTTGCCGTCAGTTCATCCTGCGGCGCAGTGCTCGTATTGGCATTTTCCTGCGTCACATCCGTTTTCGTGCTGTCCGGGTTCGGCGTCGGTGTCGGTGTAGATACCGGTTTTGGTTCTTCATACGTCTTCGGTTCTGTCCTTGTCAGCACCTTTTTCGTCGAGCTGTTGCTCTGCTGCGCGATTGTAATCTGATCACCATCTTCCAGGGTCAGACTATGCACCATCAGAATCGACGGGCTGACATAAACGGTATCCTGTATCTCCTCGTTGACTTCCACACGGCTCGACGCCGTAAAGTTTTCTCCGTAAAAATACCAGGTATCTTCTCCGGATTTTTCGATTCGTTCCAGCGTTACCGGCAGAACACCCATCTGCAGCTGCACACGCTCATACGGTGTCTCTCCGTCTTCTCCGTAAACGTACCGTTTTCCATACAGCATATCATACTGCAGCACCTCGAGATCCACCTGATAATTCTTCGTATTCCGTCTCGTCTGATGATACCGGAAAATGGTTCCGTCATGAATTCCCACACGGTTCATAACCTCTGCTGCAATCTGGTAGGAAGCAATGTTTTCCTGTTTTCTTTTCAGTCCCATATTATCCCAGATTACGTATTCGGTCTGATACAAATAGCGGTTCTCCAGATCTTCTACTTTCAGTCCCATCGTTGGCAGATGGTCCCCGTACATCACAAGTACCACCGGCTCCGGATAATCCGCAAGCTTTGTCGTCAGCTCTTTGACAAATTTGTCCATCTCATGAATCTGATTTACATAATATTCCCAGGAGTAATTATTTTTTTCCCGGTCTTCCGCGCCTGTCACTGTAATCTCCGGATCGTCAAGTACCGGCTCTGTCGGATAATCACCGTGGCCCTGTACCGAAATCGTATAGATATAATCCGGTTCGTCTGTCGCATCGAGCGTTTTTATGATCTCTTTTGTCAGAATATGGTCTTTTACCCATCCGGTTGCCGTCACATCCGAGATATCCGGCATATATTCCTCCGAGGTAAAGGTATCAAAACCAAGACGTGAGAACACACTTCTTCTGGAATAGAAGTTTGCTTCATTGTTGTGGATCGCATGGGTCGCATAGCCAAGATTCTTTAAAACATACGGCGCACTCTCACACGTCTCCTCTGAAAGCACCGATTTGTACGGATACTCACCCGCTCCGAAATACCGGAGGCTCATGCCGGAAATAGTTTCAAACTCTGTGTTTGCTGTTCCGGCTCCCACCACCGGCACGCGGAGATAACCGGAAGAATAATCCTTCATCAGCTGCCGGTAATACGGGATCGGATCCTCGGAAATGTTGAGGAAATTAACCAGCTCCGGATCGAAAAAGGACTCCAGCTGCAAAAAGATAATATTCGGTTTTACCGTATCATCCTCTTTTTGTTCGCCTTCACTCGTCTCAATCTGTTTCACGAGCTGTTCGGAATAGCCGTTCGGCTCTGAAATTCCCGTATCAAACAGGGTGACTGCCAGACAGTACGGATAGCCGTAATCCTGGTAGGCAAATGCGATGTTGACGAAATAGCTGGAAAGCACACGCTTTGCAAGCGCCAGATTCGTTGCTCCCGTAAAGAGTACAATTACCAGAGCAATTAACGGCACATTCAGATACCAGCGGATTTTCCCCTGAAATTTCGGTCCTTTGATCCAGACCCATACAAAAAATGCCAATAATGCCACAAGGGCTGCTACGACGAGGATCATGGTACCTTTCGACAGATACTTCGTCACGACCTTTGCGCCGTCACTTAAATTCCGCAAGTCCGGTCCGGTAAACGGCGTGACGCGGTTTGCCAGAATCACACCGTTAATGATGCCGAGCAGCAGCCAGAAACAGCTCATCACCAGCCGTACCAGCACACGTCTGCGGAACAGATAAACTACCATAAAAGTAGTGAAGATCAAAAATGCATTGTACAAAAAGACCCATGGGCTTTCCACCATGTAGCTCCATGCAGATGCCAGCGAATGGCGGGAAAATGCTTCAATCACCAGATACAGAATACAGCATCCCAGGGCCTGCAGCGGCAAAGAGAGCCAGTTGCAGACTTTCACTACGGTTTCCTTGTTTCCATGCAGTTTTTTTCCTTTTTTCATTTATTTTTTCAGCTGCTCCAATCTTGTCTGAACCTGCTCCATCATCTGCTGATAGTTCGCCAGTTTTTCTTTCTCTGCCTGAACTTTTGCTTCCGGAGCTTTGTTGATAAAGTTCGGGTTGCCAAGCATGCCGTTGGAACGTGCGATCTCTTTTGTCAGACGCTCTTCCTCTTTCGTAAGGCGGGCGATCTCTTTTTCCAGGTCAACCAGCTCGGCAAACGGAATGTAGATCGTTGCCTGCGGGATCACTGCGGATACCGCATCGTCTGCGATGCCGGCTTTGTCTGCCTGTACGTGAACTTCGCTTGCTCCTGCCAGAGTTCCGAAGAATACAGCACCGTTTTTGAAGGTTTCCTGTACAGCAGCATCTTCCGTTACAACGAATACGCTTGCTTTCTTTGACGGCGGTACGTTCATACTGGTGCGGACACCACGGATGCTTCTTACCGCCTCTTTCATCATCTCAACGGCTGCCTCATCCTCTGCGTATGCAAAGTCTTCGGTCTCTTTCGGCCATGCGGCGATCATGATGGAATCCTCGTCCGGATTCAGTGTGCAGTAGATTTCCTCTGTGATGAACGGCATAAACGGATGCAGCAGCTTTAATGCATTGCCAAGAACGGTTTTTAAGGTCCACAGTGCAGCGCCCTTCGTCTCGTCGGTCTCGCTGTACAGACGCGGTTTTACCATCTCGATGTACCAGTCGCAGAACTCCTCCCAGATAAAGTCGTAAACCTTCTGTACGGCGATACCGAGCTCGTAGCGGTCCATGTTGTCCGTTACTTCCGTTGCCAGCGTGTTTACCTTAGAAAGAATCCATTTATCTGCCAGTGTCAGTTTGTCTTTTGGCATTTCAGACGGAACTTCTGCTTTTTCCAGGTTCATCATGATGAACCTGGAAGCGTTCCATACTTTGTTTGCGAAGTTACGGCTGGCTTCTACACGCTCCCAGTAGAAACGCATATCGTTTCCAGGTGCATTACCGGTCATCAAAGTCAGACGGAGAGCATCTGCACCGTATTTGTCAATGACTTCGAGCGGATCGATACCGTTTCCGAGGGATTTACTCATCTTGCGTCCCTGGGAATCACGAACGAGTCCGTGGATCAGTACGTGGTGGAACGGAACCTGTTTGGTCTGCTCCAGTGCGGAGAATACCATACGGATAACCCAGAAGAAGATGATGTCGTATCCGGTTACGAGTACGTCGGTCGGATAGAAGTAATCAAATTCCGGTGTTTTCTCCGGCCATCCTAACGTGGAGAACGGCCACAGAGCAGAACTGAACCAGGTGTCCAGGGTATCCGGGTCCTGGGTGAGATGGGTGCTGCCGCATTTCGGGCATTTTTCCGGCATTCCGCCTCTTACAACGGTGATCTCGCCGCAGTCATCACAGGTGTAAGCCGGGATGCGGTGGCCCCACCAGAGCTGACGGGAAATACACCAGTCATGGATGTTATTCAGCCAGTTCTGATAAATTTTGCTGAAGCGGTCCGGGATGAAGTTTACTTCGCCGTTCTTCTCTGCTTCGCTGGCAGCTTTTGCCATATCTGCCATTTTTACAAACCACTGCGGTTTGATCATCGGCTCTACGGTTGTCTTACATCTGTCGTGAGTTCCTACGTTATGAACGTGATCCTGAACCTTTACCAGAAGACCAAGCTTTTCGAGATCCTCTACCATGGCTTTTCTTGCCTCGTAGCGGTCCATGCCGGCGTATTTGCCGCACTTGTTGTTCATGGTTCCGTCATCGTTTAAGATGTTGATCTCTTCGAGGTTGTGGCGTTTTCCTACCTCAAAATCGTTCGGGTCGTGTGCCGGTGTAATTTTAACGCATCCGGTTCCGAACTCTTTGTCTACGTAAGCATCTGCGATAACCGGGATTTCACGGTCGGTCAGCGGCAGTTTCAGCATTTTTCCTACAATATCGGTGTATCTTTCATCCTCCGGATTGACAGCTACGGCAGTATCGCCGAGCAGAGTCTCCGGACGGGTCGTTGCGATTTCTACGAAGCGGCCTTCTTCTCCAACTACCGGGTAGTTGATGTGCCAGAAGTGGCCTGCCTGCTCCTGATATTCAACCTCTGCATCGGAGATGGAAGTCTGGCATACCGGGCACCAGTTGATGATGCGGCTTCCTTTGTAGATCCATCCTTTTTCATACAGACGGCAGAATACTTCTTCTACGGCTTTGGAGCATCCCTCGTCCATGGTGAAGCGTTCTCTCTCCCAGTCTGCGGAGGAGCCGATCTTTCTTAACTGGCTGTTGATGCGTCCGCCGTACTCTTTCTTCCACTCCCAGCAGTGCTCCAGGAATTTTTCGCGTCCGATTTCATCTTTGTCGATGCCCTGCTCTTTGAGCATATTGGTAACTTTTACCTCGGTTGCAATCGCCGCATGGTCGGTTCCCGGCTGCCAGAGGACTTCATATCCCTCCATCCGTTTGAAACGGCAGAGAATATCCTGCATGGTGTTGTCGAGTGCATGGCCCATGTGAAGCTGTCCGGTTACGTTCGGAGGCGGCATCATAATGGTAAACGGTTTTTTGTTCGGGTTTACAGTGGCGTGGAAATATCCTTTATCCAGCCATTTCTGATACAGTCTGTCCTCGAGTCCTTTCGGATCGTAGGTCTTTGCGAGTTCTTTGCTCATGAGATCCTCCTTTTATGTTTGGTGTATTGTGGTATTTATTCCCGCAGAGGCTTGTCTTAAATCAAAAACGCCCTTCACATACACATAACATGCATGCAAAGGGCGAAAATTCCGCGGTACCACCTTAATTTGTATCTCGTTTCGGAGTCTGTAACGTGACTCATGCGTGAGAACCTAATCATCACATCTTCTGTGCTTTTCAGCTCTCCGGTTCAGAAGCTACCTTCCATGACCACCTTCCCGGACAGCCTTTCAGCCGGTGAACCGTCCTCTCTTTTGGGGCCTGCCATGTACTCCTCTTCCTCATAACCTTTTCTTTTTCTGTTGGAATAGAAACTGCATTTATCATAATCGCGTTTTTTTATTTTGTCAAGCCGCCGCGGGCAAAAACCTTTCTTCTTATGGAAGTTCTAAGATTTCACGCGCTTATTTTCGGTGAATCCGCGATACACAGTACTGCATTTCTGCGCGGCCGTACGACGCGTAGCGGACCTGTTCTTTCGAAAACGGCTTCGCATTGCTTGGCCGTCCCAGGTTTTCGCCGTGGATCACCTGATCCACAAGGTCGATGAGATCTGCGAGAACGCCGAGGCTGAGCGGATTGTAAACCGGATGCGCCGTCGATTCAAACACCTGCGTGTGATGACCGCCGAAGAATTTCATGCGGCCGCCCTTTTTCACCAGCCACGCCATCAGACCAACCAGACCATCGTAATACTCTTCCAGGCTCGTTCCGCCCGGCACCTGCATCCAGACACCGCAGCCGCTTCCGATCGCATCTCCGGTGAACAGGTAATTCTGTTTCGTCTCCAGCACGACAACACTGCCCGGCGTATGGCCCGGAGCCTGACAGATGGTAAGTTCTGTGCCGCCAAGCGAAATGACCGAATCCGTACGGATATCATGAATCTCTTCCCACGGTTTTAGTTTTCCCGCCGTCAGCATCACGAGCGTCTCCGGGTCCATTTTCTTTTCCTCGTGGCACATGTAAACTTCGTCGAATTCATCGATGTGATACATGTGATCCGGGTGCGCATGCGTGATAACCAGCAGCAGAGGCTTATCTGTCAGCTCCCTTATCACTGGCAGAATCTTTGCGCCTGCTGTGATGCCGGTATCAATCACAGCCGCTTTCTCTTCTCCTTCTACCACATAGAACGACGAATTTCCCGCGTCAAGAATACAGTAAATTTTTTCTCCGATTTCTGTTACCTGAAAACCTTCCATTTTGTAAAACCTCCCTTTTGTTCACCGGAACATACTGAACCCTATGTTGAATAAAATCCCCATAACAATAATAATAACCCAGATCAGAGCTGCAATTCTTGCTTTTGGCGTATGGGATTGTGTTCGGAGCGGCTCAGGAAATTCCCCTTTTTTCTCCCAGTCGGCAATCCGTTTTTTTGCCTCCTCTGCCTGTTCTTCCTTCACATAAACAACGCGTCCCTGATACGGTATTCCAGTTGTAATCTGCAGAATTTCTCCGGCTCCTTCGCTTTTTCCATAAGCCATGATTCCATGACGCTGCAGCATCTTTACCATCTTTTTTGTAGTCTGTTCATCTACCGTACGATACACCTTTCGATACCCCATATCTTTCCCTCCTGTGCTTTGTGCCTTAGATCCACCTTCCGCTATTTTATGCTATTTTCTTTTTTTCTCTCAGCATCATCACCCACGCAATCCGTAATCGAAGTTGATTGTGAACAGCATCGTAATCTGGCCAAGTGAAATATGATATCAATGTCCTGCGTTCTCTTCCCCGATGATAATCGAAAGCAGCGTATGATCCAGCATGATCGTGCGGTTCCACGGATTGAAAATCACACCGCTGATCTCCTTTGTTTCGGATGCCATGTGGATCAGCTGTTCCAGACTCACGAGAAACGTAGATTTCACGCTGCTGCTCCCCTTTAATTCCTCATCAAAGCTCGTAAACGCGGCCCACCAGACTTTTCCGTCTGCGCTCTTTACCGTTCCGATCCGGATCTGATCGTCGCCGGATGGCGGTTCCACGGAAAGAATCGCCTGTCCGCCCTCTTTCATTCTGCGGCGGATTACCGTCAGCACATGTGCCAGCAGTTCCGGCGTCGGCTCCTTTTGCAGTCCCAGAATTGCTTCCTCTATCGTTTCATTCCCCTGCAGCCCTTCGTCCTTTAGAGTTTCCATTTCTTTTGCCATTGCTCTTGTCCTTTCTTTTTCGCTTTTCCCACACAGAATCTGTGTACCATCATCCCCGACAGCTTCGGCACTTCCGATGACCTTTACTCTGCGCCTACCCAGATGCCATCTTCCCCGCAGAATCTGCACTCTTTTGATAAATCCAAAACGTTTTCCATCCGCTTTAAGATCTGATCGTACTTCCCTTCCCGCATCAATGCAATCGTCACCGGATCCGTTCCGATCTGCAGATGGCGGAAGCCGCGTTTTCCTTCCTCCGTCCACGGCAGAGTCAGCTCCAGTTCAAAGCCGCCGCTGCTTCCGTACAGCTCACCCGGCTGTTCGTCCGCAAACAGCTCGAAAAACGGCTGATAATATGCCTTGAAATAATTCTCCTCTGGAAACCAAAGTGTCCCGTCCCCGGTCCGCTCCGGCTCTTTTACAACGGCATTCAGATAGCCTCTCTCGTAATACGTCATGCACGCCGCGCTCTTCGCCAGCGGATTTTCATTGATCTTCTCGATCTCCGACGCCGCCCGGCATCCGTTTCCAAAGGCCGCCTGGCTGTTCTCGCTCCTGCCGACCGGCTCCCAGACGCTCCATGCGTTCTGCTTTCCGTATCCGATCAGATCCTGGCGGTATGCACCGTTGTATTTTACAAATTTTTTCTCCCCCGGCTGCTCGATCAGGTTCAGCGGTACCATACAGTCAATTCCGTACAGCTTCTGCGCAATCAGCCGCGTGTAGATGATGCCGAGATAATGACAGATTGCACTGCGCTCCGCCGTGTCGAGATACATAATCTGCTCCGCTTTTACCAGCTGGTCGCCGCGTGTTTCGAGCACACTCTCCACCATCGCAATCCGTGACTGCAGCTCCGCCTTCCGTTTTCCGCGGTAGCGCGCCGACAGACGGCCGTACGGCATCGTGCTTGCAAGAACCGCGTGCAGCAGCTCCAGATTCGTGTATTTGATCATAATATCTTTCTTATTTAAACCGAGCTCTGCGTCGGTATCGACTTCCGTCACATTGATGATATATGTTTTTTCTTCGGTCAGTATCATTTGTTTTGCCTCTCTTTTTCAGTACTCTCTTCCATGCTCCTTCAGCCAGCTCTGCCACACTTTGTAATCGGGCATCTGCTGTGCCACCACCGCGTAAAACCGCGCGGAATGGTTCATCTCTTTCTGGTGCGCCAGCTCGTGGATAACGACGTAATCCATCACGCGCTCCGGCATCAGCACCAGTTTCCAGTTGTAGTTCAGGTTTCCGGCGCTGCTGCAGCTGCCCCAGCGGGTTTTCTGCTCACGAATTGTGATTCTGCCATACGTTACGCCCATCTCTTTTGCAAAATGTGCCGTCTTTTCCGCCAGCATCTGCGCCGCACGTTTAACCGCCGCTTTTCGTTCTGCTTCCGTCAGACGGTTCGCTGTTTTCTGCTCTGCGGCCGCCAACGCTTTTTCCCGGTGTGTGTGAATCCAATCCTGTTTTTCTTTTAAGAATGCTTCGATTTTGTATTTTGCCATCCGTTTCGGTGCGCGCACCACCACGCTTCCATCCGCTTTGACCTGGACGGCGAGCGTTTTGCGGGCGGAATACACGATCTCATAGGGAATCTGTTTTAAAATCCGTTCTGCGCGGTCTTTCTGTTCCATTTATTTTTCCTCAAAAGCTGTCTGTTTTACCATTTTTTTACCTGTTTTTCATTATACCTTTTTCCCGGCGGAAACGCAATCGGATTGCTCACAGAAAAAAACGCGAGCAGAATCACCGTTTTTCTTCCGGCAATTCTGCTCACATTTTTCTTTCTCTTATTTCAGCTCAATTTTTTTCTGCTTTCTTCGGATGCACAGCCTCACAAATAAAATCGCCGCCTGCACACAGAGAATCATCACCAAAATTCCAATCATGGACAGCGCTGTTGCCCCCAGTCTGATCAGTTTTCCCATTCTTTTTTCCTCACTTTTCTTTCTATCGTGCCAGAACCGGATCGGCTGCCGCATCCCACAGCAGGCTGTCCGTCTCACTTTGTTCCAGGTATCCATATTTTACCATTGCCGCCAGCACCTGCTTTTCCCGCTGCAGCGCCAGATCCGCGTGGCGCGACGGCGCGTAGGCGGACGGTGCATTCGGGATTCCGGCGAGGAGAACGGCTTCGCTGTCGGTCAGATCCTGCGGCTCTTTTCCGAAATAACCACGCGATGCTTCTTTGAGTCCGTAATAGCCATCCCCGAAATAAATAGTGTTGATGTACAGCTCCAGAATTTCTTCCTTGGAGAGCTGTCGTTCCACATAAAGTGCTGTCCACGCCTCTGCCGCTTTTCTGGCAAGTGTCTTATTCTGATCGTAATACATGTTTTTTACCAGCTGCTGTGTGATAGTACTGCCTCCCTGCTCCGGTTTCATCACGCGGATGTCATGTACAACCGCGCGCGCCATGCTGATCCAGTCTATCCCGTGATGTGTGTAATACCGGTGATCCTCGACAGCAAGCACCGCTTTTCTGTACAGATCCGGCACCTGTTCAAGAGAAGCCCACTGTGCTTCGCTTCTGATTTCCTCTACCGCCTGCGCGAGCGGCTTTTCCTTCACTGCCTTCTGATAGGAAACATATCCCTGGATTGCCCAGAACATTCCGGCCGTCAGCAGAATCAGGCAGAAAAATGCCAGAAAACCTCCAACCATTTTTCCCGCTGTTCCCCGGTGTTTTCGTGTTCTTTTTCTCATAGTTTCAAACCCCTTTGTTGTTCTTTCCTGCTTTCTATCCTACCATATCTCCCTTAACGCCTTCTTGCCTCTTTCTTAGGAATTCATTAAAATTTTGAAACTGTATGAAATGCATTTTGCACGTTTTTTCAAATAACCGCTGCTGCTGCGGAATACTTTAACCGAATCAGGCAAGTAGCGAAGCGGATTGCGAATATCCGCTTGACAAAACAGAAAAAGACAGACACCTGGCAGATTGTCAGGATGCCTGTCTCTTGTTTTTATCTTTTGGTTTTTCAGAAACGCTCTGTGATTATGCTGCGGTTCCGTAGTTCATTACATGAGCTGCTGACAGTGCTTTTCGAACGGCTACACCGAGAATTTCAGCTACTACAACGGAAATCACATCTTTTACGATGTACGGAACGGAAACTGCCAGGAAGGAAGCCGGGATCGTGTTTCCTGTTACAATAGAAAACTGTACCACACCGAATGCGTGACATACCGCAAGACCTGCGATTCCAAGAACGAATGGTTTGCCCGGGAAGCCTTTTTTAATTCCGGCACCGCAGAGCATTGCCATCGGAATAAATCCGAAAATAAAACCGCCGGCCGGTCCGAGAAGAGCGCCGAATCCACCGCTCATGCCGGCATAAACCGGAACGCCGATCGCGCCGAGGATCAGATAAAGAGCGGACGATGCACCTCCCAATTTCCAGCCAAGCACGTAGCCGCAAAATGCCATTGCAAAGGTCTGCAGCGTCACCGGAACGCCGGTCGGAAGCGGAATCGTCACAATGGACAGTACCGCAAGCACTGCCGTCATCATGCCGGTCAGTACAATCTGTTTTGTGGTAAGTTTTGATTTTTTCATGAATGTAAGTCCTCCTCGCAGGTTCTTGTATCCAATTCTTTCTGCTTTCGAATTGTTAACCTTGTTTCAATATAGGTTAATATTTCATTTTTGTCAATCCCTTTTTTAAAAATGCAGAGAGTTCTGCTACGATTCTGTTACACTTCCTGAAAATAGCGGTCACCCTCTTGTTTTCTGTTTTCTTTCTATGGTATACTATATAGTCTCGGAGTTTTTCTGGGAATGTTCACCCGATACAAACGATGAATTTTTATTCCATTTGAAAGGAGATACCCTCTATGAAACCTTCCGAAAATCCTCTCGGCTCGGAACCGGTCAGCTCTCTTTTGCGGCGTTTTGCGATTCCGAGCGTCATCGCGATGCTCGTCAGCGCCCTCTATAACATGGTAGACCAGCTCTTTATCGGTCACAGCATCGGCGTGCTCGGAAACGCAGCGACCAACGTAGCGTTCCCACTCAGCATGGTCTGCACATCCATCGGTCTGCTCTGCGGCATCGGCGGTGCTGCAAACTTCAATCTCTGCATGGGCAGAAAGGATCCGGAGCACGCGAAATCCTATGTTGGAAATGCCATCTCCATGCTGGCAATCCTCGGTGTGATCCTCTGCGTTGCCGTTCAGCTTTTTCTGCGTCCGATGATGCTTCTCTTTGGTGCGACGCCGGATGTCATTGATTACGCCTGTACTTACACCAGAATTACCTCCATCGGCTTCCCGTTTCTGATCGTCACAATCGGCGGCTCCAACCTGATCCGCGCGGATGGCAGCCCGAAATTTTCCATGCTGTGCAACCTGGTCGGCGCGATCGTCAACACGATTCTTGACCCGCTGTTCATCTTCGTTTTCCACATGGGCATGGCAGGTGCAGCGCTCGCCACGATCACCGGACAGATTTTATCGTTCGCGCTCGTTGTCTTCTATCTGCGCGGTTTTAAAACGCTGCCGCTTTCTCTTTCCGATCTGAAGCCGAAAATAGCCTGCTGGGCACGGATCGCTGCGCTTGGTGCAACTCCGGCATTCAACCAGGTGGCAATGATGGTTGTTCAGATCGTTATGAACAACACACTGACCTACTACGGCTCCAATTCCGTCTATGGAAGCGACATTCCGCTTGCATGCGCCGGTATTATTTCAAAGGTGAATATGCTGTTCTTCTCCTTTGTCATCGGCATTTCCCAGGGACTTCAGCCGATTGTCAGCTTCAACTTCGGTGCACAGAAATATGACCGCGTGAAGGACGCTTATAAAAAAGCAGTTTTTGCGGCGACTGCCATTTCCATCGTCGCCTTCCTCTGCTTCCAGCTCTTTCCGCGCCAGATTATCGGCATTTTTGGTTCCGGTTCAGAAGAGTACCTGCATTTTGCAGAGCGGTACTTCCGCATTTTCCTGTTTTTCACATTCCTGAACGGTATCCAGCCGGTCAGCTCAAACTTCTTTACCTCAATCGGAGCACCGAAGAAGGGTATTTTTCTTTCGCTGACGAGACAGATTATTTTCCTGCTTCCGCTGCTGCTGATTTTTCCGTATCTCTTCGGCATTGACGGCGTGATGTACACTGCACCGATTGCAGACCTTGCAGCCGCATCAGTCAGCATCGTTATGGTCGTGCGGGAATTTAAGATCATGGCAGAGCTACAGAAGGCTACTGCCTGAAAACAGGTTTCTTTCCCGGAGCGTTTCTGCAAAAGACTTTTCGTGAGCTGCGGTTGCCAGGGTCCTGTTAAAATACGGATCTTAGATCATTGCCGTGTAAGTAAAAAAATCGTATGCTGTTGCTTTTTCCACAACAGCATACGATTTTTTTATGCGTTATCCACACTTTTCTTTATTTATTCACATGCATCCACATCAGTCCATGCGAAGAATCATGGTCAGGATTCGTTTTGCACAAAGAGCGATTTCGTCGCGGGTGATGTATCCCTTCTCAAATGCCTCCTGTACGCGCTCCTCGTATCCGTTTGCCATTTTGATATCATTTCCGGCTTTTGTCTCGCGGTAATGCTCGCCGTGGGTCCACCAGTCGGTCGTTACCATTCCCTTAAAGTCCCACTCACCGCGCAGAATACCGGTCAAAAGATCCTTGTTCTCAGATGCCTGAACGCCGTTGATCAGGTTGTAGGACGACATGATTGTGTATGGATCTGCCTCTTTTACAATGATCTCGAAGGCTTTCAGGTAAATCTCACGCAGCGCACGCTCGGAAACGCGGGAATCGCTGTCTTTTCGGTTTGTTTCTTTGTTGTTGCAACAGAAGTGTTTCACACTTGCCCCGATGTGCTCGGACTGCATACCGCGTACCATTGCCGCACCGGATTTTCCGGCCACAAGCGGATCCTCGGAATAATACTCGAAGTTTCTTCCGCAGAGCGGGCTTCTGTGAATGTTGACAGCCGGGGTCAGCCAGATGCCGATGTTGTTTTCTTTGACTTCCTCTCCGCCGGCTTTACCGATCTCTTCGATCAGCTCCGGATCCCAGGTGCAGGCAAGCAATGTTGCACACGGCCATGCGGTCGTGTTGACGCCACACTGCGGCTGAATGCGAAGGCCTGCCGGTCCGTCTGCGGTCATGATATTCGGGATGCCGTACTCAGGCAGATTTCCCATGCCAAACGTGTTGGCAACTCCTGTGTTCGGCTGACCGCCGAGCAGATGAATGAGTGCTTCTGTCGGAAGCTTATCTACAAACTCGTCGAGCGTTTCTTTTCCTTCGACCACATTCATCAGGTTCGGATTCGTCTTTGCTGCTTCCATAAGCTCGCCAAAGCTCTTTCTCTCCTGTGCTTTGACTGCCGGGAGGAAGCCTTCCAGAGTCAGCTTATCCTGACGCTCCAGTCCTTCTTCCTCGACAGGGCCGTTATCGGTCGGAAGCGCTTCGTAGGTTCCATCCGCAAGGAGACGTTTTTCCAGCTTATGCGGAGCGGCAAGGCTGGTGTACTGTGCAGTCACTTTTGCCTCTGCCAGATCGTAGGTGAAGTCCAGTTTCTTCGCATCTCTTACATTGTTTCCAACGTAGAAGACGTAGCTTCCTGCCTCAAGAACATAGGCAGATTTTGCAACCTTTCCAAGGTCATCAAAAGATGCCATATCTTCCACTGTAAAGGAAAGAACGACTCTCTGTGTCTCGCCTGGCTGCAGCAGTCTTGTTTTCCGGTAAGCGCCAAGCTCTTTGGCCGGCTTGCCAAGCTTGCCCTGCGGTGCGCCATAGTAGAGCTGTACAACTTCTTTTCCGGCACGTTTTCCGGTGTTGGTAACAGCTGCTTTTACAACAATCTTTCCATCCTTCTCTTCTGCCCCCAGAACTTCTGTCTCAAAGCTGGTGTAGGAAAGACCGAAGCCGAACGGATAATTGACCTTCTCCGCTGCGCCAGGAATCGTCTCGAAATAACGGTAGCCAACGTAGATATCCTCGTTGTAATCCACGTAATAAACGGATTTATGGAAGTTCTCGGTGGATGGATAATCCTCGAGGGTTGCTGCGTAGGTATCAACCAGTTTACCGGATGGGTTGACGTCGCCTGTTACAACGTCCGCTGCCGCGAGGCCGCCTTCCATGCCGCCCTGCCATGCCATCAGCACCGCCGGAATCTCTTTGCAGTCTTTGAACCAGCTGGTATCAACCATACCGCCGACGTTCATGACAACGATGACATTTTTAAAGTTTGCTTTTACTTTTTCTACCATGGCTGCTTCGCCGTTTGTCAGGCAGAAGTCGCCGTTTTCGAAGATGCTGGCGCTCAGCTCGATCTGTTTTTTCTCATCCTCAAACAGCTCATAGCCTTCATCGTTGATCTGGCATTTGCGGTCCCAGCCCTCGCCGGAGAAACGGCAGATGGTGATGATTGCGGTATCGGTATATGCTTTCGCTTTTGTTACCAGCTCGTCCGGTACTTCCGGCTCTCTTGTCATGCCCGGTACAGCGCCTGCAGCATACTGTTCTTTTACATTTTTCTCATAGAATTCCGGAAGTTCATGGAACAGAGAAACCTCCCCCTCGGCCTCTTTGATCTTCATGCCTTCGTAGAAGTTGCGGATATACGCAACGGTAACGTCACCGCTTCCGCCGCCGCCTTTTACGTAATCAATCGTTCCTTTTCCAAATAAAGCTACTTTTGTGCCTTTTGCGAGCGGCAATGTCTCATTCTCGTTTTTCACCAGAACCATACCCTCGCCTGCTGCTTTTCTGGAAAGTGCGATATGTTCCGCGCTTCCTGTTACCCTTTTTCCGTCTTTTCCCAGCGGCAGAACCGGCTGGTAAAGACTTCTCTGCCATTTACCCATTTTAAGCTTACCTCCTGTATTTTCCGGTGCGCAGATTGCTTTCCGAACGCGCCCCATTCTGTCTCTATGATACGAAGTTTTGGATGGGATGTCAATTGATTTTTCAGCATTTTATCCTGTTTTTTGTTTCTTTTTCTTTCAGTTTTATTCTATTTTACCAATTTTTCAGGCACCAGTCGTTTTCCTTTCTCTCAAAATCTTGATCCGCAGGTGAATGCTCCGTCTGCGTCTCCCCGATATTTCTGCTGCCTGTCGCCTTCCTGTTATATCAGACACTTTTCTCCTTTTGTGGATTGCCCGAAATATAACAGCGTTCTATACTAGAGCGTGTCTGAAAAATCTCGTGATCCTGTTTCTTTCGGAGATACAACAAAAGAATGGAGTTTTCTTATGAAGGTACTGATTTTATCCTGCAATACTGGCGGTGGCCACAATGCTGCGGCCTCTGCATTAAAAGAAAGTCTGAATTTTTATCACCACGAAGCCGAGGTTCTGGATCTGATGAGCCTCGGGCGAAAGCATACCTCCGCACTGGTCGGCGGAGCTTATGTGAAGCTTGTCTCCGTTTTTCCGGCCGGCTTCGGCGCACTCTATCAGCTTGGTGAGCTGGTACGGAAATTTCCCTGGAAATCCCCCGTTTACTATGCAAATGCGCGGCTTGGAAATGCGCTTGCAGATTATATTGATCAAAACCATTTTAATGCCGTTGTCACCACACATCTTTATCCGGCGGAAACACTGACCTGGATGAAACAGAAAGGACGGCTGACGATTCCCTGCGTTGCCGTTGCCACCGATTACGCGTGCATTCCGTTCTGGGAAGAGACGAACTGCGATTACTATGTGGTTCCGCACAAGGATCTGATCCCGGAGTTTGCATCCTGCGGTATCCCGGAAGAAAAACTGCTTCCTCTCGGTATTCCGGTGCGGCCCGCATTTGCGCGCCCTGCATCCAAAGAGGATGTGCGCCGCCATCTCGGTCTTCCCGAGAATGCTCCGCTGTTTCTCGTCATGAGCGGCAGTATGGGATTCGGCAAAGTGCATCTGCTCGCACATGAACTCGTTTCCCGGCTGGAAAACGGCGAACAGGCTGTGATCATCTGCGGAAATAATAAAAAACGGATGCGTTCGCTCCGGCTGCAGTTCCATAAGAACCCAAATGTACATATCATCGGTTTTACACGCCACGTTGCGGAATATATGGCCGCTGCCGATGTGCTGTTTACAAAGCCCGGGGGCTTAAGCAGTACCGAGGCCGCTGTGCGGCGCGTTCCGCTCGTACACACTGATCCGATTCCGGGTTGCGAAACAAAAAACCGTGCTTTTTTTGTCTCACGCGGAATGTCCGTGACCGGCGCACATCAGAAAGAGCTGGCAGAGGCCGGTATTTCGCTTGCCTGCGATGATACACGTCAGATTGCGATGCGCGATGCCCAGCATCAAAACAGCCATCCGCAGGCGGGAACGTCAATTACACACCTTTTGGAAAAATTAGTTTCGGAGTAACTGCTTATGATGCTTACTGCTTATCTGTTTTATAGTTTCTTCGGGTACCTCTCGGGCAGCGTACTGTATTCGTACCTGATTCCAAAATACTTCTGCCACGTGGATGTCCGAACTGTGAATGAAGATCAGAATCCAGGCGCCTTCAACGCCTTTTCAGTGGCTGGACTGCGGATTGGACTGCTCTGCGTCCTGTGCGATATCGGGAAGGGATTTCTGCCGGTGTTTCTGGCGGCGCACAGTTCCGCTGTTTCGATGGGTTCCTGGATTTTCGCCCTGATTCTGCTCGCCCCGGTGGCCGGACACGCATGGCCGTTTCTGCAGCCTGCGAAAGGCGGAAAGGCGATCTCTGTCTCGTTTGGCGTGCTGCTCGGCCTCCTGCCGGATCTGCGGCCGGCGCTTCTTCTGGCGGCGTTTTATCTGACGTTTTCGCTGATTCTCATTATCCAGCCACACAGTCTGCGCTCGATCGTTTCGTTCTCCGGGTTTGCCGTTGCCGCACAAATTTCCCGCTTTCTTCCGTCCGTGCGGCTCGGCAGTCTGCTGGTATCACTCGTGGTGTGCTTCCGCCATCTTTTCAGCCTGCGGGAGCATGAGACCGAAAATGCTGCATTTACAATTCAGTCTTTGTCTGCTAAAATAAGGAAAAAGCAGAAAAAAGAATAATATTTACAGTTCATTTAAAATAGCGGCAAACAATTTACTTCAGGAGGATTGACACATGATTTCAGAAAAAATGGTAACTCTCGGCACAAAAAAATCGGTAATCCGCGAAATTTTCGAATACAGTAAAAAACGCGCTGCCGAGATCGGCTCAGAAAACGTCTTTGATTTCAGTATCGGAAACCCAAACGTGCCGGCTCCGGCCTCCGTTCATGAGATCATCAAGGAGCTGCTCGATTCCAAAGACGATTACTATCTCTTCGGCTACACCTCCGCGCAGGGCGATGCCGATACCCGCGCCGCCGTTGCAGCCGACCTGAACAAACGCTTTGGTACCGCGTTCCATGCCGACAACTTCTATATGACCTGCGGTGCAGCCGCTTCGCTCCGCATCGTCCTTGGCGCTTTAACCGTTCCGGGCGACGAGTATATCGTATTTACCCCGTACTTTCCGGAATACCGTGTTTTCATCGAATCTGCAGGCGCAGCCATGATCGAAACGCCGGCTGATTCTTCCACGTTCCAGATCGACTTTGACCGCCTCTCGGTCACTGTCACAGCGCACACCAAAGGTGTTTTCGTCAATTCCCCGAACAATCCGTCCGGCGTTGTCTACACAGAAGAAAGCATTCAGAAGCTCGCTGCTTTTCTGGAAGCAAAATCTGCCGAATACGGCCATCCGATTTATCTGATCGTTGATGAACCGTACCGCGAGCTTGTCTACGGAGACGTGGAAGTTCCGTATCTGACAAAATATTACAAAAACACGCTGGTCTGCTACTCCTACAGCAAATCCCTCTCCCTGCCGGGCGAGCGTATCGGCTACGTTCTCGTTCCGGATGAGGTCGATGATGCAAGAACCATCTACGCAGCCGTCTGCGGTGCCGGACGCGCCCTCGGCTTCGTCTGCGCACCAAGCCTGATCCAACACGTCATCGCCAAATGCGCAGGACAGGTTTCTGATCTTTCGGTCTACAAGAAAAACCGCGATCTGCTGTATGATTCATTAACCGCCTACGGCTTCACCTGCGTTCACCCGGACGGCGCTTTCTATCTCTTCATGAAAACTCCGGAACTGGACGCGTATGCATTCTGTGAGAAAGCGAAAAAACACGAACTTCTTCTTGTACCCGGCGATGACTTCGGTGCACCGGGATTTGTTCGGATCGCTTACTGCGTTACTACCGCACAGATCGAGCGGGCACTGCCGGCATTTAAGGAACTGGCAGGAGAGTATTTTGCTTAATTCTTCAACTGTCAACTTTTCTTAAATAGATGTTGGGGTCAAAAGGCTTTTTGACCCCTTTTGACCCCAGTATCTTACATATAGTAAAAAACGGACACTGCTTCATCTTTGAAACGCAGCGTCCGTTTCTCTTTTATTCTCCTACATCCTGTTTTCCAATCACAACTTTACATCTTTTCTTCCACATCCCTGTTCTGACACACGCATACCGCTCGCTTTCGATGATCTGTTCCATCGCTGCCGCTCCTTTCTTTTGAGCTATCTCAATCGCATAAGGCGGGCAGGACTTGAACCTGCATTCTGTGCCTTATCCTCTACGAAAAATTTGCTGTACGTTCCACAAACATGAAACATTTTTCTGCACAGGTTTTGCCCGTTAAACTACCGCCTTATTTTCAGCCACATTTTTTGTAGATACTGATGTGTATCAAATGCTGTTCCACCCTGACTTGCTTTATATCATCGGTGGAGATGCTATTTTCCTGCCTCAGCCTTCTCTCTAAAGCTCAGGATTTCCTTCAGAGACCTTGGTTCATAATTCATCCATGGCTTCATACATCCCACATTGTATGCCTGCGGTCTGCACTCATAAATGTGTCTGCTGCATTCCTGCTTTCTGCACGTCTCTGTTCTTTTTGTGAATGTCCGTGCTTTGTTCTGTATATACTATATTACATATTTTCGATTTTTGCATTTAACTTCTGGTTTAATTTTTCATGTGATATGTTTTCTGGTTTTTCCCAGCTCCACACAGTACTGTCCAGACCTGATTTCCCTTTGGACAGTGCCTTTAGCTCTTCCACGCAGAATTCCGTCGCGCGTACGATGTACTCGTTGGCCATTTGTCTGGTAAGGATGGACAATTTCTCTTCTTTTCTCTGGACGAATTCCCCGCGGACTTCTTTTATAAGACCTTTCACATCGAATTCAGCAAGCTGTGCCAATGGCTCTTCTGTAAGATCCAGCTCCTGGATCATTTCCTGGAAAAGGCCATATTTTTTCGAAACATATTCATTTAATATCTCGTAGTCACGATGCAGTTTTTCTACATTTCCAGGAACGCTCGAATTCCAGCCATGCTCCCCATACATAAATCTCCGATATAGCATATCCTGGATCAGATGAAGATAATAGCCGAGATATAAATCATCCTTCTCCATGTATTTCCCGTATCTGTCGCGGAAACATTCGAGATCGTATGTGTATCTGGTATTTTCGCAGATTTTCTTCTTTAAATGGCTATTTCCCGCCACCGCCCCATCCGGCAGAATCACCCCAAGGAACAGGCGGTTGATATCTCGAAACGAGACTTTCTTTCTCATCTCCTGTACAATTGCCAAGTGAATCATGCTTGATGCCATAGTGTCCTCTTTTCCTTTATTCTTCTACATTCTATTTTCCAATATCAGCTTTACATCTTTTGAAAGCTTTCTATCCATACTGCTAACTTTAACATTTTCATGCCGCATTTCCAGTTCTGACGCATGCGTACCGCTCGCTCTCAATCACTTTTTCCATCGATTTGACCGGTGTGCTGTCAATATTGTTCAGGAGATTCTGGAATGTCGTAACCGACTGGCCGCTGTATAGCTGGACACCTTTTCTCCGACTGTCGGCATGGAAAATATCGTTTCGGCTGTCTACATTCCAGAAAATAATATTCGGCAATTGGTAGCCGCAATACTCGTACTTTTCTTTCATATGATCATAAAACATCCAATTGCGGTCTCCGCATCTGTCGATCTCCATGTCAGATACAACGATCAGCGCTTTCGGCATTTCTTCCGGCGGTACATCGTGATCCATCGCTGTTTCCAGAACCCGCTCAAATGCAGCCTGAAGATTAGTATTCATCCCCCATTCCGTACGCTCGACGTATTTGATTTTCTGCAACAGGGTTTCCCCTCTCAGAGAAACAAATTCCGGCTTCTGGCTGAACGTCATGAAAAGATTGTGGTAAGCGCCCCGGTTCCGCTCTGCAAAGTAAATAGCAAGACCAATGGATGTCGCCAAGGGTCTTCCACTCATGGAACCGGAAACATCTGCAATGACAATTGCATTCGTTTCCTGCGCCACATAATCCGGCAGCTGCCTCCACTGCGCCTCCAATACCTGATTCCATTGACGTCCATACAGAACTTTTTCCACGAGATCATACGGGTACAGCGTCTCCGCATGAATCTTTTCTTTTCCATCCAGTGCCTTCGCCAGATACTGGTTAAAACGCTTTTCATCATGTTTTCGAAATGCGTTCCTGTAAATCATCATGGCTCTTCCGGAGACCTCCGGGTAAACGATCTCCTCCCACTTTCTTTCTGACATTTTCACTTCCAGCACACCGATATATTTCCGCAGAGAACGGACGATTCTTTTGAAGTTGTAAACAGGATAGCCGAGTTTCTGCGCCGTCAGAATGCCGAGTTTTCTCGTCTCCGTATTTTTAGAGTCTGCCGTTTTGATCCATTTAGCAAGCAGGGAAACGCTTTTTCCCTCCTGAAAGTTTTTCAGATCTGCTTCCAGCTGCTGCTTCATGGCACTCCACATCTCGTCCTCAACGCCAGTTCCGATCAGGCAGTACCAGTCGTCAAAACGGCCGAAAACACCAATCAGATCAAGGTTGGCAATAACTGCCTGCGGATGGTACTCGGCAAGATACTGTAGTAGAATCCGAAAGACACGTCTCTCGCCGAGACCTTCCCGGATATCACGCGCATAAAACAGGATTTTCAATGCGAACAGCGGGTCTGCCTGATATGCTTCCGCAAACAGAAGCTCAATTCTTTCCGGATCCGCTCTGCGCAGGGATCCAATTGTCGCAAACAGATCCAGCCGCGCATCGCCGGTTGTGTTCCGTGCTGTTGCTCCATTTTCTGTATAAGTTTTTGTCGCCTGCTCCCGTATCCATTCTGCAAAATCCATCGCTGCCGCTCCTTTCCTTCGTTCCACTGTTTTCTCCAGACATCCTTTTCTGGATCTATGGACTCCATTCTTTCTCGTTTGCTCTTCTGTTTTTTTCTGAGTGAGGGCCGGATTTGAACCGGCATCTTCGCCATTACCACTGGAAAAAAGTTTGCCGTTACGGTCACGCACATGACCGTTTTTTCGCGCTCTTTCTTTTAAGCTACCTCACTCGCGTAAGGCGGGCAGGACTTGAACCTGCATTCTGTGCCTCCCTATTCTCCTCAAAAAGTTGCTGTGTGTTCCACAAACATGAAACCTTTTTTTCTGCACAGGTTTTGCCCGTTAAACTACCGCCTTATTCTGTTATTTTAGTGTTTCTGTCTTCTGTCCCCAGCTCAGGATTTCCTTTCGGGATCTTGATTCATAATTCATCCATGGTTTCATGCATCTTTTCCAGATCATTTTCTGTAATAGCATTTTCCCCAGTGATTTTTTTCTTCCCGATTCGGATTTTAGGGTCTCTCACCGTAAAATTTCCAGTCGCAGATATCCCATGTCTCAGAAATTTTTCGAAATGCTTTTGATTTTCCCCACAGTGTTTTCGCCCGTCGAACCCTCTTATTTGCCGCGCGCTTTGCCCAACGGGAATTTTTGCATCGGCCTTTGCTGACGGGCGTTTTTTTACAGCTTCGGCTCATCAGCCTACTCCCCATCCAGAATTTTCTGATAGAGAAGTCTGCCTTCCTCCCCGGCAAGCCGTCCGCAGATTTCTGCCCGTTCGGCGATAACAGGGATCTGGATATGTGCTTTGGCATCTGCCAGCTGTAGCAGCATCAGGTTTTGAAACATCGCAAAGCTGGCCATTTTCGTATGGCGTCTGACGTGCTTTAATTTCACACTGACGTGGTCATCATGATACTTCACATAATACAGGAGCTCCTGTACATCGAAACACGGAATCACATACCCCTGCCGGTCCAGCTCCGGGATCACGATATCGCGCACGATTTCCATGCTTTTTTCGGGATGACCGTAGTAATGCATGTCCGGATCACACTCGTGTTTTCCCCTGCACTGTGCTTCAGGCTTTCCGATATCGTGCAGCAGCGCCGCCAGATAGACCATATCATTTTCCATCCTCCGCGGAAGATTGCAGACCACATGGAGGGAATGCATCCATAAGTCATACTGATGTGCACTGTTCTTCTGATCATAGCCGAACATGGTTTGTACGGCCGGAATCAGTGCTGCGATTTCTTCTCGCCCCGCATCCATCTCTTCCGCAGTTTCTGCTGTTTTCAACACATTCAACAGCTCGCTTAACTTCATGTGCTCATTCCCCCTTTCTGGTCTTTTTGTGAATATCCGTGTTTTGTTATGTATAGATGTTGGGGTCAAAAGGTTTTTTGACCCCTTTGATACCAGATTGCTACGTGCTTTGCACTCCCGCAATCTTCATGTATATACTGTATCACATGTTTTCGTTTTCTGCACTTAACCGCTGGTTTAATTTTTATGCTGTTCGCCCGGCGCAGAACCCGATCTGCCGGCTCTGTGGTTTCTTTTTCAGTCCGATCATCTCGAAATCGTCCGCTGTCAGAAGACATGCCTCCTCTTTTCCCAGCGTACCATTCTGATGTTCCCGAATCAGGCGGTCTGCCTGGCGCATGATAGCGTGGTCCAGCAGGTTTCTGACAAACCGTCCATTGCCGTAATTTTCTTCCCGACAGGCATCGGCGCAGATGGAAAAGCATTTTTCCCTTGTTCTTTCGTCCATCCGGTATTCCGATTTTTCCAGCATCAGATCCAGAATCTGCGTCAGTTCTACCGGTGAGTAATCCGGGAAATTCAGGTGAAAGGCAATGCGGCTTGCAAGACCTTCATTCTGCTCCAGAAACTCCTTCATCTTCTCCGGATATCCTGCAAAAATGACAATGACCTCATCCCGGTAATTCTCCATCTCCTGCACAATGGTATTGATTGCCTCGGCGCCATACGTGCGGTTGTCTTCTACAAGAGAATACGCCTCATCGATAAACAGAATGCCGCCACGCGCCGCCTGAAATTTACTCTCAACAATCTGTGCTGTCCAGCCGACGTACTTTCCGACCAGATCCTGCCTGCCGCACTCTACAATGTGGCCATATTTCAGCACTTCCTCTTCCTTCAAGACCTGGGATAGCAGACGCGCCACGGTTGTCTTTGCTGTCCCTGGATTTCCGGAAAACAGCATATGCATAGATGACTGAACCCCCGGAAGACCCATCTGTTTCCGCATTTTCTGCATCTTGGCCGCCGCCAGGATCTCATCGGTCACTTTCTTTACATCCGACAGTCCTACCATTTTCTGCAGTTCCACATACGGCTTGTCTGTCTTCTTTTTCAGTTGAATTTTGACGAGGTCTTTTTGTTTGTAGGCCTTGTAAATATGCGTTTTTAATCCGCTTCCGTACCATCTGTTGTAGGCAGAAAAGATATCCGATACAGAATACAATTTCTTTTCTTTCGGAAGATACCGCGTCAGCTCTTCTATCGTGTAGTCGTGATACTCTGTCTTATCCGCCAGACGTTTCAAATAGCCCGTCGCCCGTTCCAGATCTCCCTGGCCTTCCTGAATCTGAATCAGATCCGCGTTGGAAAGAATTTCCGCTATCGTCTCATCCGATACGCTGCGGCTTCCGGAAATGTCCACAAAGATAAACAATGTAGAATTTCCATACTCATTCAGTTTCTTCCCAAGTGTTTTCGCCAGATCATAATTGCCGGTGGCATACATTCCTGTACTCTTTTCACCTTCCAGATTCAGAATCACTGTTCCGCCTCTAGCACTGGAGAAAATATTGTCAAAATTATCTTCCCGCTCTGCCTTGTATGTCATCTTCTGCACATCGTAAACTCTGCCGCTCAGCAATCGTTGATTCTCCAGCAGTGCCGGAATCAGAAGATCTATCATATCATCCGCAGCCGCTTTGTCACCGGCTGTGATCAGATAATGAACCGGATGCCCAACAAAACGTTTTTCATTTTCCGGGGCGTAAATCCGCTCCATTTCGTCATAGAAGCTTTCCGATGCCATAATTTCCTGCATCTGCTCCGCCTGCTTTTGTCTGGTCATATTTTGAGCGGTATAAATCCGTTCACTTACCTGATACGCAACAGGTTCAAAAAAACTGTGATGTTCTGGTTCTATCGCAAGTTTTAATTTTTCCTTCAGCGACCCGCTGTAACACTCCGTCCAGTTATTCCGTTCTGCCCGAACCAGTTCTTTGCAAAACGCATCATTTGTGATCTCCTCACACGCAAGCAACTCAATTTCCGGCAGTATCTTCTGAATACAATCCACACATGCCCGGGGAACCACTTCCATCTCAAGTGCAGCCACAATCGCCATCTGACCATTCAGAATATCACTGATCATAATGAAAAACTTCTTTTCTGTACGGTAGGCAGTGTAAAACTTGCTGTTCCATTCCGCAGCATCACTCCGTCTGGAATAGAGACGCTCATATCCTTCCTTCGTTGAATCCTTCTGTTCCAGATTCAGTTTTGAACAGTCTGCTGTGTATTTGTAAAGAATCATTCGCTGCTACCTCCCTTGGAGCTTTTACTGGTAATCCTTCTGTTGTCTCTTTCTACCTGCTATCTTACCACCTGCCGTATCCCATATGTGGACAGGTTCTTGTCTATACGAAAACCAGACAATTTTCTGGTTTTTCTATTTCTCCATAACAGGTACTTACTTCTTTTTTCTTCTGCATTTCTGTACAGTATTTCGACACTGGAATAACAGCTACAATCACAACATGTTCTTTTTTCTCGCAGTTTCCCAGCAAGCCAATCATATACCGCAGCTCTTCTTTTCTGTCGGCAAAATTTTTTCTGCTTGTCATCATCGGCACTTCATCAATCACAAAAACAGAAATTGCTCCATTCTCTGCTTTCTGCGCTATGATTTCTGCCATTCTCTCCACCATCATCGCTGGTGTATCATCAATTTCTATCTTGGAAAGCTCCTCCTGCCCGTACATGCTCTGCAGAATCTTCCACATCTCCTTCTTTTCATGCTGCAGTGAAAAAAGGAGAACTCCATCCTCGCTGGTTTTTCGCTCTTTCCAGCCATATGCAACCGCTTTTTTCGTTTTTCCGCTCGCCGCAGATCCCGCCAGGAAAATCATCCTTCTGCCCCTCCCTCATCTTTCAGAAAAATTTCAAGCATACGTCCAATTACCATATTGTCTCGTTCTACCAGATCTCTGGCTGTTCCAAACATGAATCGAAATCTCAAATCGAAAATCATTCTGGCCTGCTGTTCATCCAGTCCATACTGCTTTTCCAGTGCCAACGCTGCAATCCCCTCATTTGGGTAGTCCGCTTTCATGATCTGGCAAAGTTCATCTTCATGGCATTGTGCCCAGCTTTGTGCTTCCAGCATGTGTTTTCTTTCCAGAAGCATGTTCTTTCTTCTTACCAGATACTCTGCAAAATACTCCAGCTCTTCCTGGCTGTATCCGATCCACTGACCCGAAATATCCCAAAGTGGTTCTATTTGTTTCATTTCCCGAAGAAGATGCTCTTTTTCCTCCAGAAAAGCTTTCCATCTCCCCTGTTTTTCCCGTTCAAGCGGCTCTTTTTCTTTCTCAGGAGCTTTTTCCCACTTCTGCAGTATTTCATTATAGTCCTCCGCTTTTTCCACCATGGTAAGAAATACCTGTTTTGCTTCAGAATTTTTTCTCATAACAGAATACAGAATAGCCAAAAGTGCATCCAGTACATATATTTTATTTTGCCCGCACTTTTTCTCCAAATATTCCTGTTTTGAAACAAACAGCCTAATCACGCCATCTCTGTTGTTTGTGCGAGACGGAACGATGATATAGGCCTTATCCTTTTCTTCAGGAAAATCTTCTGCCCTTCCTTCAAACACGACTTCCGTGGCATCTTCAACGCAGATTTCCGTCAGTGGATCAAAACATTCCAGAAATTCTAAAATACCCATATTGCACCTCTCCTTTATTTCCCGATCTGATCTGCGGTTCTTTTCGTTTTCCCGGGTTTCCGCTTTTTGGCCTTTCGGATATAATTTTCACTGAACTGCTTTTCCCGTTCAATCCAGTCCTGCGTTCTCTTCTCAATCACAAATGGAAGTTCTCTCCAGATTATCCTGAGCTGTTCTTCTGTGATTTCCGGTACTTTCTTTAAAATTGCATCCCGCAGATACACACCGCCTCCGCTGCAGGAATCCGGGAAACAGTTTTCTTCGCTGATGGCATCCAGAATTTTTTTATAATATTTTCGATACATCTGATATGCTTCGTAATGTGCAATACGGTTCACATGATCTTCGATTCTGGATTCCTCCTCCTGTTTCAGAATTGTTTTCTTGTTGATTCCGCCGCTGTTCACATTCGCATAATACATCGCATATGCTTTAGCTTCTTCCAGACTTTGGAATGTGCGGAGAAATCTGCCGAAGTTATGAATATCACCATCTGAAAACGTAATCCAGTCATAATATGCCAATTCCGGCGGAAAATGATTTTCTTTTCCGTAAAGCTCTGCACATTCCTGTCTGCTGACAGAATGATAATCCCACGGACCGATGATATCATCGTAATCCGCGTAGAAAAGAATATAGGCTTCCACCTTTGCATCACTGTATATCAGCATCGGGCTGTGCTCCTCGTACTGATACAGAATCGAGTATTTTACACCCTTGATTTTTCCGTCATTCCTTCTCATCAGCAGTGCGTAAACGCCCATCTCAGAATTGTCCGGAATATTGTTCACATGCATCGGTTTCCAGTTAAATTCATTCTCCGTCAGTTTCTCCTTCTCGCGTTTTTTCCGGCATTCCGCCATTTCCCGATCCATTCTTTCCCTGTACAGAACGCTTCCGATGTAATCATATCGTTCCAGATGCTCCACGCCAATCGCCCGGCCGGCCAGATCGATGGCATAAAAATGCCAGAAATTTTCCTTTTCCCGTTTCGCCTCCGCAGCCGCTTTGCTGTACTCATCCAGAATGTCTTCCCGAATCAGTGCTTCTTCTTTCTCCAGATATTTCCAGCCATGCTCTTCTGCTTTATATTTATGACGATAACCAATTCTTTCATCGGTCGTCTCAAAGATCGGGAAAAGCTCGGTACTTTTGTAAAATGGTGTCTCTTCAAATCCGAAAATATACTCTTTTCCCTCTTTACTGAGCAGACATACACATCCCGGGCCGCCCATTCCAGAAGGGGGATCCTCCTGTGCAAACACAACGGTTTTCCAGAAGTCTTCTGTTAAATCTGGTAAATCAAACGTGTGATCTCTATCCATATCTCTGGCTCTCTTCCTTTCCTTTTTCCGTTGCATAAAAAGTTCTCTTTTATTCTGTTCTCAGATCTTCTCTCGGCTGATTGGAAAGCACAATCACCATCTGCTTTCTGTGAACCGTTTCATACTGAACATCCATCCACGTTTTCTCAACATGTGGACACTCTTCCATTCCGATGCCGTACACATACATATCATCGTATTTCTCCGGTATCTCCCTCCGATATTCATAGTATTCAGATGACCAGTCATTTCGATTTACAATAGAAAAATGTCTGCCGATCTGCAGATACGGTTTTAGATCCCGGAACAAAAGCTTCTGTTCCACACTCCGTTTGATATCCCGCGGTTCTTCCGAAATCATAAGTTCCATCGCCGGATTCATTGTATCATCTTTACTGCACCAACATTCTCCTTCCGGTTCCGGCAAAGCCGTATAGACATCTCTGGAAAATTCCACATCCACCATTCCGACTCCATAGATGTAAAAGCCGGCATATTTCTGTTCCGGAATGTCCGACATCATCAGATAATCGTGGTAATAACCATCCTCAAAACAGATAGATAAGCGGACGTTGCGTGCAACATATTTTCTCAGTTCTTCAAATTTAATTGCCATACAAAAAATTCTCCTTGTTCAGTACCAGTTTTACTACTTCGTGTGCGAAAAAATTATCTTCTTTTTCGAAAATGTTACCCAGCACAACCATGACCGGGCCGCCCTCTACTTCTCTGAACCCCAGCTTCCGCAGCAGGCTGATCGTTGGTTCATTTTCTGTCTGGGTTGTCACATACAGCTTATCGATGAAAAGATTCTTTCCGTTTGCAGAAACCCCATCACCAAAGAGCTGATTAATCAGCTCTCGGCTGGCTTCTTCACAGTAGCCGTTTCTTCGGTATTCTCTGGCGATATAAAATTCAATTTCGTATTCGTCTTCCATTTCTCTATGTACGCCTACGTAGCCGATAAACTTGTCTTTCTGCTGTTTGGGAAAAATGGAATAGGTGCAAAGCTCATGATCGGTTCTCTCAAAGTAGTTGGCAAACCCCATCACATGTTTTTCGGATGGGCTGACTCCGCAGAATATGTAGAAGTCGCCATCATCCCGCAGCATTTGTAAAAATGCCTCGGAGTCTCTGTCCGTCCGGCTTGGGAGAAGGAATAATCTTTCAGTTTCGATTGCAGATCCTGTGTTCATTTGTGATCTCGTCTCCATTCTTTTGTACGTTGACTGTGAGTTTTCATGTTTCAGGAGTGAGGGCTGGAATCGAACCAGCGACAATAGATCTTTTGCTGTACCGACCACACCCATGATCGGCTTGGTTTCTCTGCTCTACCATGGCTGAGCTACCTCACTCATATTTCTCTTTTAACTTTTGTATTCCTTATGTGATTCCACTCTGTCAGGAACCAGCCTGCTCCGCCGGAATATCTCCGCCAGTTCTTCTGCGATCTCACTCCAGCCGGCTTTCAACAGGAATTCTTTTGTTACGTCTGCTTCCTGAATTGCGAAAAGTTCGTTCAACGTCATATCGAGTTGTTCCTCCTGATCTGTTCGGTACTCTGATGCATCCGCCGGTGTTCTGATGTACTCCTATTATTCCACTTCTCTCCGGCATTTGCATTGAACTTGTGGTTTACTTTCCGGGTATGCCTTATCTTATCATGGAACCGTTCCTGCATGTGGACACTCTTTTGGCCACTTTTCTGTTTCACAGGATTTTACTTTCACTGTTCCCGAATCTTCAGATACTGCTCTGCCATGCAGCTAAGACTCTCTTCATCGATAATTTCAAGGAACGCATTTTGATTCCCGTACAGCGCTTTTCCAATCCGTTTAATCGCCTGAATCCCGACCACAAGCTTCTCATCTGGATATTCACAATAATTGAGTAATCTGCGAAGCGTCTTAAGGCTTGGAATCTCTTCTTCCTCCACATACTCAGATAATTCGATGTCTCTCATCATGCTTGAAACTGTAAAGTTGTATTCTTCCGCTGTCCGCAGAAATCGCTCCGCGTTGAACCAGTAATTTTTCCCATCCTCGCGGAGAATATTGGTGAATTTCTGAAGCAGATGCTTTTCCTGCAGGGTCACAGCACTTTCTCTCTTCACATCAGCTGGGATACGATAGACGGTTTCTTTTGTAATTTGATTTTTCATTTTGCTCCTCCTTCAGTATCTGGCGCAGAAAAACTTTTTTGTCACTTTACAATATATTTCCTATCATTCTGCTGATTCTCTTTCTCATTTGAGTGCTCCTGTTTCAAAACAGCTTCAGATAATCCCTAAACACGATTGCCTCCACCGCCGGGGTTTCCGATGCAAATTGTGCGTTTTCGATTCCATTGGTGAGCAGCAGATGTTCCCAGAGTTTTCGATCCTTTTGAAAGTCAAATCTGCAGTCATCCAGAACTACATACTCTTCAATCTCCGGATGTGCTTTCAGGTATTTCAAAATCCCTTCTCCCCTTTTGTACATCTGATCCTGTGTCTGCCCATCGATCGACAGCCCGCACAAAGCAAGTTTAGAAATGAGATACACATAATCATCATCTGTCGGTTTCATCTCTTTCCAGTCGGAAGATAAAACAAGATCTGCTCCTCCAATTTTTTCGATTGTCTTTGCCAGGACTTCCACTCGTGCATCATCAATCCCCGTATATCCATCCGGGGTTTTCTGGACTGTGGTTGTGGTATTCAGCACTCCGTCAACATCCAGAAATATCACAAAACGTTTATGTCTTTTACACATGTATCTTTCCTCCCTGACCTTGGATCTGAAACAGCTTTTTGTTATGTGCCTATTCTATCCGCAATAGGCGTTGTTTGTGTAACGCTTCTTGCGGAATAAAAAAATAATTCATACTACAATTCCATTTTTCATTTCTGCAGATTTTCTTTTGACTGGAGATGGTATCGCCATCTTCCCGTCGTTTCCTCAAAGCTGTGAATCTGGATTTCTTCACGCATGGCAAGCTGCATAGCCCGTTCGCCAAAGGTTTCCAGATCTCTCGCCTTTTCTCTTTCCAGCGCAGCATGTTCTCTCTCATATGCAGCAATTGCATTTTCCCAAGTGGAATAAATTCCAAGCCACTCATCCTCATCATGAAATTCCTCATAGCCACGCACCAGTAGATAATGAACCTTACCTTGTTCTGTCATCGTAACAAACGCCTCCTTACGCACCCTGCAAAAATTTTTATATTTCCCTATTTTTACACACTTTCCAGAATTTTTCATTGAACTTCTGGTTTATTCATTGGTCTGATAAAGCCCTTCCAGTTCTTTCATTTTATTTCGGATCAGTTCCTGTACAGACGGCGTCTCCACGATGACATCCCTTGAATTCATCATCGCCCAGTTTGCCATAAAATACGCGGTTCGATATACCAGCACCCGATCATATTCCTCTGTTCCACCCTTTAGGAAATAAAACTCATCATCAAACGTATGATACATGATCGTATAAGCATTTGGCGTTTTCCGCACCCGTAAAATAATGGGTTCCACACTGCCATAGCTGCCGCCCTGGTGTTCCGCTACATAACGATACTTATCCAGCTTCCTGTTCTCGTCTTCCAGTTCAGACATCGGACGGTATCTTCCCTCACCCGGCTCGAGCACCTGAATCTCGTCCATGCGTTCAATCGGATAATTGGACAGACCCTGATATGGCTCATGGTTTCCGACCAGCCACAGCTTCCCATTTGAACTGCTGATGAAATAAGGTGAAATGACATAGACCTTTCCACCATCGACATAAGCACGCTCCCCTGATTTCGTATACTGTATGAGTTTAAATGAGATTTTTCGAAAAAACTGTCCTGTCTGATTGCTCAGTGCTTCAAAGATTCTGCTCATATTCTCATGCAGATTTGTATAGTGGCACGGTTCTGCTCGGCGGACGACCTCTTCGCCTTCCATCTGCGGTATTTTCGGATATTTCCGTTCTTTTGAAACCTTCGCTTTTCCCACATCATCTAATAAATATTCCGGGGAAAACCTTTCCAGATAGCAATGATATTTCTTAATATTTCCTACTCCGGCACAGGTGATCAGATCTCGAATAATTTCCTGTTTTTCCTCCATCGTTGCTGTCATGGTAAAAGTATGTTCAATCAGAAATGGCAGTTTTTTCTGACTCAATGGATGATTGTAATAGATAATATTCTTTTTATTATCTATCTTTCCATCCTCATCCATCTCGGTGATCGTAACGATGCCTTCCGCTTCCAGTTCAAAGACATCCTTTTTTACAGTTCTGATCTGGTTATCGCGTTTGTTCTTTTTCTTCTCTTTGTCTCCCTCTACGGAAATTTCCCCATAAACAGCATCGCGCAGTTTCCAAATGGATATTGGTCTTTCTATATTTGTCTCTTGCATTAGCTCCTGTAAAATTTTAAATTTTATATCGTTCTTTAAGCCCATTGTTTGTATTCCTCCACTTAATCTGAGTATCCAGTTGCTGGATTTTTCCTTGATCCTATTTCATTTTCGGTCTTTTTTTCTTTGTTGAGGCCATTCTAGCATTCGCAAGCGTTGTTTGTGTAACGCCTTATAAATTTTAAAAAATCATGCTGCCCATTCTCCGGGCAGCATGCATAACATCATCAAATTGCTTTTCTTTTTTCTATTGTCCTTCTTTCGGGAGTTTCTGTCCATTACCAGATTCTTGTTTTTTCAATCGCAGCAAGAAATGCCAGCATAGAAATTCTGCTATTGGTCAGCGTGCCTGATTCCGACAGAAAATCGTAAATCACGGTGCATTCCTTTCTTTTCATGACAGCTTCTGCCAAAGTATACAAAGATTTCACAAATTCCTGTTCGGCGCGGTCATATTCTCCTAATGCTTCTTTATCCTCACGTCCGTTAACCGGATCAAAACATGCCCTCACATACGCTGCCCTGGCTGCTTTTCGCTGCATCTCAAGATATTCTGCCTGTACCTGATCCGCAATTCCATCCAGTTCCTTTTGCAGCGTGTTATAAATTTCATTCAGCTCTGTGCGTTCGTACTTCTCTTTCGTGTCGTAAGACGGTACCTTGGGTTTCCATTGGGATGCCAGTTTGAAACTTTTGTTTTTCAAATCGACAACATACGCATAGCGCAGACGCATGGTTCCACTCCATAAACCTGTCCGCAAAAACGGATGATTGGAATAGAAAAACTCGTAGGAACAGGATGAAAAATCCGCTCCGGATTGATCATATTTTTCCTGGTTATATTTATGTTTGAACATGATAAGGACTTTATCTTCTACCGTGGCTTCATACAGAAATCCACCATATGGATCATCTAATCTTTCCTTACGCAACCAACGGACATCAAACGGGGCGCGTGTCAGGAATTTCATTCCTACATCGCCCCACCACATTATCTCGTTTGTGTTGTGGAAGAAATGACCGTAGGTGCGGATGTCGCGGTAGAAGTTATCAGTTTGTGGGTTGAGGATTGAAGAGACTTGTTTAACTAACTCATTTACATTCATTTATTTTATTCGCACATTCTTTAATGAAATAACATAATTTTTCCACAATTACTTCTGCAGATTCATTAAAATTCACCGGAAAATTATAATAAACACTATTTTCGTCATATAACATTGAGTCTTCTCCACTCGCTGGATAATACTTTAATGAGCGTGGTTCTGCCTTTTCATAAATTTTTATTTGAAAAGAATTCAATACACAACTTACTTTCATATTACATTTAAAAAATCTGACAAACATCAAATCATATTTAATATTTTCATATTGTAATGGTATAAATTGAAATAATTTTAGACTCATATTTATATTAGTTTTTGAATACATTGTAGCAGCTCCTCCTCCATCAATCCCTCCCTTTTTATTTTTCCTTATGTACTCTGCTCTCGTTGTTGATAGTACATTGAAAATTTTTTCTCTTTTATCTGCTATTGATTCCGAACAACTTTTCAAAAGCATTGGATCTAATGGCAATAAATGAACATTTTGGGTTGTTTTGTCATATATAAATGACTCAAAAATTTTTTTGTCTTTTTCCGTAGGTGGATAAATTAATATTTCATACTTCTGATTAAACAAATATAACTTTCCTGCTACATATCCATCTCCAATGCCTATTTTATAATTAGATCCATCATCATTTATTACGTACATTCTTTTTTCTACCTTTCTTTCTTATAAAGCACAAACTTACTGTCAAAATCATCATTACTATCCCACCAAATCCCCCAATCATCACCCCTCTCCCTGAACTCAGGTAATCTAATATCTGCAACGCCGCCGCGACAATCGAAACGAATCCAAATACCGCGATAATCATACTCACTCGTGATTCCCGCTTGCTGTCGATGTGATCCTGTTCTTCGTTTAACAGTTCGATTTTTTCTTTGATCTCATCCAGTGCTTCATTCACGCCATTTTCTTTCTGCAGCGCTCGATATGTCTCACAGACATTATTCCATTTTGACACCTGGGATGGTGTCAGTGTTCCGTATGCGATGAATTCCAATGCTTCTTTTTTCAGCTCTCGAATACTCTGAGCTGAAATCCCCTGAAATCTCTCATGAATTTTTTCATTCAACAGCATACAAGTATATTTTTGATACATTACAATCATCGTTAGTGCCAAATCGTCTTCTGCTCGTTCTGACAATGCTTCTGCTGTAAGTGGAACTGTTTTCCCCGGTTTGGGACCATACGCATAGGCAATCTCCTGTGAGGTAATTGCACATGCCCATCCATAATAACCATCATTTACATCCCTTGCTCCGGACGTATACTCAACATCTTTCTCCGACAAATCGGAAAACTCCTTCGTTACATCAATCAGCCGATGTTCATTATAGGCAATTTTCTCCGCAATCTTCTGTTCTTCAAAACGTTTCGGAAGTGCCGCCACATTCAGTCGGTAAGCTTCTTTCATCATGTAGCTTTTTGTTTTTTCGCTTTGTCCGAACCATTTTAACTGAACACCATATTCCTTATGCCATGATTCAAATACTTCCTGTTCTAAAATTGCTAACAGGCTGTCCTGAATTTCTTGTTTTTTATCATCTATGTATCCCGGATTGATTAACTGATAAATTTCCTGGACGTCTTTATTTTTATATGCCAGATACACGGTTAAAAAGGCAATTCCATTGTTGAAAGAAAATACCTGCAATTGCGTCAGATCATACGGAAAGGAGATCTTTACTGCTTCTTTCCATTTTTTCTGCATCGTTGCAGCCTTCTCCTCCAGCATACACCTTTTGACAAATTCGCCAGAACGGCATTTTATGGATAGAATTTCCAGAAAATCATCGGAATCAAATCCGGAGCGATCCTTTTCTTCATCGGATTTCTGGTTTGTATTCATTTTTTTCGCACTAAACGGTGTCTGCTGAAAATCCCCTTGATATCGAAGAGGAAGTATGATATACAGACCTCGATCTATTTCTTCCGTATTTTTAACGTCTTCCCAGTATTTTTCCATCGCTCCCCCACTTCATCAAAGAATTACCGTAGTTCCTACTTCTATGTTTTCCAGCAGCCACTCTACATTTTTCTGGCTGATCCGAATGCAGCCTGCCGTGCCAGTATCTCCGTTGCTGATTGGCTCTGCCTGCTCAAATGTTTCGGATGTCACACTGTCCATGTAAAGATCACTGTGAATAAAGTAGTCTTCGAAAATCACCAGATAGCCAAAAAATTTTATCCGCTCATATTTTTTATGATAACCGCTGATATATTCTTCTTTTACCTTTGATTTTTTTACAATATCAAACACACCATAAGGAGTTGGTGAATCTTCGCGGCCGAACAGACATGGCATTTCCTTGATTTTTTCATAAATCGTATATTCACACGGGACAAAATCCTTTCGGATGCTGTAATTCTTCCGCAGAGCATGCTCATCTGCTTTTTTATAAACTTCAAGCTGATGTGCCTGTTGATTCAATTTCAACAAAAAATTTTCTGTACTGATTTTCTTTTTGACGATATAAATGTCATTTTCCATTACTTTTCTGTTTTCTCCCAGACTCATTTCATTAATTTTTCATTACACACTTTAATTATTTTTTATAATAACGCAGACCGCTTTCTTTTGCCATTCTTTTTTTCATTATTTTAATATAAATTTGTTTTTTTCTCGTTTATTCATCTTTTATCTGATAATTCACTCTATCCGCGATCATGCACTTGAAAAGTATGATTTATATTCTTGCTTTCCATCTTCTACCCCAAGAATTTTTCCCGTCACATCATAACAAAAAACATCATGGATCAGCTGTTCCAGTTCGCATTCTTTTGCTCTTTGCAGCATTTACCTCGCATAATATTCTTTCCCTGTATCCAGGCAGATTGCCGCCAGTCTTCCATTGCTTTTCCCTGCTCCACAGTCGATCGCAATGTGATGGTTTGCTTTAAAAATATACCCTGGGCGGTTGTTCCCAAGGATATTCTGTGTCGGTGTATGTCCGCTGACTACAATGATATCATCGAAATACGGAATCTCGTAATCAATCCGCGTCCATACCAGATCCTCTACCGAATATTCTTCCAGACGTTTTGTTTCCGAAAAATGATCCAGTCCGGCATGCACCAGCCAATATTCCTGCCCATTAACAATTTCTTTTCCGTATGGGCGGAACGATTTCATATATTGTACTACCTGGTGCCGTTCTTCCTGCGGCAGTTTACGAAAATCCTGGATTGTACTGGTACTGCCGTTCTGCGTCCAGTCGGCAAAATCCTGATACACCTTCGGCGGCAGTTTATCCAGAAAATTTCTCGAAACTTCCGGCACCAGAAGTTTGAGATTTGGCAGCGCCATAACTTCATGATTTCCTATGATCGGAATGATATTGGAATGTGCCATCATGTATTTCAGGATTTTCATTGGCTCTGGTCCACGATCGACTACATCGCCTAAGATATAAAGAGTATCTTCTTTCCGAATACCAAACTGCTCCAACAGCGTCAGAAACTGCTCATACTGTCCATGAATATCGCTCATCGCGTAAATCATCGATTCTTCTCCATTTCTCTTACCAGATCGCACAGCTCTTCTTCCCAATCACTGATTTCCGAATACCAGATACAACCATACACTCCGGGAAGCTTCATATTTCTGGATGAGCATACGATAACCTTTGTCTGTTTGCCCTGCTCCTGCAGGAGCTGAACCAGCTTTTCTCCCGCCTCCGTATCACTGACAGCTCCCTGCTTCATGGGATAATGCATATCTGTGATAATCAAATCGAACGGATCCCCAGTGTCTTCTGCATTCTTCAGCATCTGCAGACCATCCTCGACATTTGACACCAGTTCAATTTTAGCCACGCCACATTGGTTCAATACCTTGCGGATTGCATTTGCTTTGTAAACGCTGTCTTCAAAGTTCAGAACCTTCATTTATCCTCTTCCCCTCTCCTGTTTGTCATAGCCTATTCTACTTAATTACAGGCGATATTTGTATAACGCTTTTTATTCTTAAAAAATTAATCTTGTCTGCCTTTCATGAAGTCATATTTTTGGTTCGCTTTTACGTTCTTTCAGAGCCCAGTTTATAGAAAAGCCCGAAAATAATGAAAAAAGACAATGCTGCAAAATGCGAATCGCAAGGAACAAATTTTAAAGCGTACCAGGGTACGACGAAAATCTGTGACACAGTAATTCACACTCTGTGGTACTGAATTTTTTGCATTCTTTTCGGGGTTGCTATAGATTCTATTTTCTACCTCCAAACACCTGATTGAATGTATCATAATTCAACGTATCATTTCTGCCGCAGAACACCGCATATTCTATCGTTTCGAAATATGATGCATATTTTTCCTGTACGCTCCGAAATGCCCGTGCTACAATTCTCGGTGGGTTGCAGAAAGCGCCACAGCCAAACGCGCCTAAAATCAGAACTTCCGCTCCGTTCGATGCTGCCGCCTGAAAAACACGTTCCAGTCTTTGCATCTGAAGTTCGTACAGTGCTTTCTCACTAATCTTAACCGGCGCATTTCCTGCAGACGGGTTCATGGCATTGCTTGGTTTCTTTCGGAGATTCGGGGCTGCACAGGTAATGATGTCTACCTGATACCAGTCTTTTTCTTCCGTTCGTTCCGGCGCAGAGGTGTCGGTCTTAAATACGACGACTCCCGGTGTATACAACAGATCATCATTATAAAGTGGATCGCCTGCTTTCCGATGCGGTTGATAGAACTGATGCCACATCGTTTTTGTATCCAGGCATGGATAAAGTGTGCTGCATCGGCAAAGGCATTCTTCCTGTGCCGTACTTCCCCGTGTTACACCGCCGCCGGGATTAGTTGCAGATGCAAAATTCAGGACGCAGACTCGCTTTCCGGCTTTTGCGTATGCAGAGGCGGCTTCGAAGCTTCTTTTAGATGAAACAATCGTTTTGCAAGATGATTCTCCAGGTTCTGGAAGTGCAATTGCCTGCGATGGAACATACAGCTTTTGGTTCTGAATCGAAAACTGAACTGCCTGCTGGAGCTTCTGGTTTGCTTTTATCAAATCCATGGAGTCCTGAAAGATCGCGATATTATTACTTCTTCTATCCATTGCAATTCTCCTCTCGTATCCCAGTCACACAATGCTGTTCTGCTGAAAATTATACACCTTATCCTCCAACTTCGTTCAGGCTTTTACATAGTCCGCATCGATAAAGCAGCCCCTTGCCTGTCGAAATGCACCTGGCTGCTTGCCGCCTTCCGTGGCATACAATCCTGTATCCCAGCAGCCTGCTGATAAGCTGTTGTCTTTCAGGATCAGTAAGCATACCTCGAAGTCATTTGGATAATCGCCATCCTTTATGTAGTGGAATCCGGTGAATGTAACGCGAATATTCTCTGCCATGTTTGCTGTCTTTTCTTCCATTTTTTTCTCCTCATGATAGGCTTTTTCTTTTGAATATTGCCATTTTATCTCATATCGAACGGAAAATGTTGACAGAAACTTGTCTGTATATAAAATTCAGGGCAATATCTCTGCCCTGAATTTTATAACAAATTGTAACTATTCAGAGCCCCATCTCGATTCCACTTACGCTGCATCTCTTCTTCCATCACACAACACTGTTTTAAATGAAATGCAATTCCATACTGCACCATTTTTTTATAGCCCTCCTGCCACAATATCTGCGTATAATTTTTATCCCGAATCTGCTCCAATGCCTTCCGGCAATCTCTTTCCAGATCTTTTTTCTCATCTGTATACTTCACTTCTATCACAATTCCTGTTTCTGCATCTCCAGTTTCAATTACAATATCGCTGAATCCTTCTCCCGATTCTCGATTGGAAGATACACACCAGTCATTTTTATAGCTTAAGATTCCAAGCAGAATTCCATGATAGAAATTTTCTTTCAGTGATTTCCGCACAAAGGTATCGCGTACGCTGACCGTCTTCTGCAAATACAAATTCAAAAGGCTTTCCACCTCTGCTGATTTTCCCCCAAGCAGTGCCTAGCAAAACTGTTCTGCCATTTTTCCGTCTTTTTTCACTTCCTGCTGAAACAGTGTAAGAATCCGTTCTGTTATGATATTTCGAATTTCCCGGTTTGGAATTGCAAGGCAATAGCGGCCATCGCTTTCTCTTCCGCGCTGTGTCAGGTATCCAGTCATGAAAAGTGTACTCCACAGATGATCCATGGTCGAATACAGGTCATTGTAGGTAACCATTTCATCGATTTGTTTGATCACTGTTTTTCCATTTATCAGCCATTCCAGTTCTGTTTTTGTGAGCATATCCGGTTCATTGATACTGTCGATAAAATGATGAATCACACTGTTCCCGCTTGTATTCATCCAGTAATTTTCCGGCTCGGCCTCTGGATTATGAATATGATCATTGCAGTAATTCACAACATCCCACGGACAGTACACATCTGCTTTTCCGAATCGGTATCCGTCATACCATTCTTTTACCTCGTCGTATCGGTTATCCATTTCATAGTCATGCAGCATGGTCTTTACTTCTTCATCTGTAAAACCGAAGGTTTCATCAAATTCTGTATTTGTAATCGAATATACTTTGAAATTGTTCAGTCCGGTAAAGATGCTTTCTTTTGCAATGCGCAGGCAGCCCGTCAAAACGGCAAAGGCAAGACTACTGTTTGTCTTTAAAACATTTCCGAACATATTTCGAAGCAGCAATACCATTTCATCATAATATCCATTTTCATGGGCTTTTGCCATCGGAACATCGTATTCGTCAATCAGTACAACCACTTGCTGTTCATAGTGAACTTCCAACAGTTCTGTCAGTTCCTGAAGACTGCTGGTAATGGTGTCTTCTTCCATATTTCTTGTCAGAAGTTCTAAAAAAAGTGCTTTATCAACCCGGCTCAATTTGTCGCTTTCCAGAAGAAATTGAAATCTTCTTGCCTCACGATTGATTGTTTTTATGAGCTGCGCACGGGCTTTTTCATAGGAATCGGCATCAATTCCTTTTAAGCTGATGGAAATAACGGGATATTTTCCCATATATTGTTCACAAATCTCTGTATTCTTAGAAATCTTCAAGCCGTCAAAAAGTGCTGGATCCGTTCCAATTTCAAAGAAATGCTGAATCATACTCATATTCAGGGATTTTCCAAAACGGCGTGGGCGCGTAAAAAGCGTGACCTCACTTCCGTTATTTAAAATCTGTTCTATGAGGGAAGTTTTATCTACATAATAGTAATTTCCATTGCGAATCTTTTTAAAGTTGTCAATCCCGGTCGGGAGTTTTGGATTTCTCATCTTGAAACCTTCCTTTCCAACTTTTGCGGCTTTTGACACCAGCAGCTGTGCTTATGTTCTGATCTCTATTTTAGCTGGTTTTATTTGCTTTGGCAATGGTTCTTATCGGTTTCTAATCTATCCAATTTTTTATGATCTTATACTGGCTCCTGTCACTAAAAAGAGCTGAATAGGAAAGCAAAATAAAAATAAATAGGGAAAGAATAATAAAAAATATATTATTAAACTTTCCCTATTTAAATAATTCAATTAATATTTATATTTATTACTTTTTGAATAATTAATCCCAAAGCCAATCATTTACATTTCCTTCATAATTTCCATTTGAATCCCATGAATCCCCAGTTGAAGGATTATAAGAACCTTCAGTTCTATTTCCGTTACTATCTTCTTGCCAAAGATTAATATTATCAGAACTTCCATAATAACTTCCACCAGATGAACTTGACCCACCACTGTAATCATTTCCAGAACTAGAATCATAGCTAGAACCACCAGAATAATCAGAGCTTGAGCTTCCACCACTGTAACTATAATCATTACTGTCGTCATAGTAACTAGAACCACTTGAAGATGATCCGGAACTTTGTTCAGCAGCTTCTTCAGCAGCTTTTCTTTCTGCTTCTTCCTGAGCAACTTTGGCAGCAGCCTCTTCTTCTGCTTTCTTCTTTGCTTCCTCTTCAGCTTTCTTTTTAGCCTCTTCTTCAGCTTTCTTACGAGCTTCTTCCTCGGCTTTTTCAATAGCATTTACTCTGTCATTGTATTTTGTTACATAATCATCAATCGTACTGTTATATTTGTCAAAGCTGTCCTGCTCAACGGTATTATAATTTTCGAAGTCATTTTTCAAAGTATCTTTGAATGTCGTAAATTCGCTGGTAGCGTTTTTGAGTGCTTCCTTATCGTCCACTTTTTCAACATCATCACCAATTTTATCCGCAATTATTTTGATCGTGTCGTCATATTCGGAGACAAAGGAATTCTTCATCTGCGCAATAATTTTTTCATAGTGTGCAGAACATTCCTCATAATCGCCTTCTGTCTTTTTATACTTTTCCGCACTCTCCATCTCTTGTTTCAATGCTTCCAGTTTTTTATTTCTGTCTTCTTCTTTTTCAAATCTCTGATATTCCCCATCAATCTCACTGTTTTTTGTCTCAATTGCCTGTAAGCGAAGCTCCTCCTGATGACGGTCATACGCTTTCTTTGCAAAAACTCCGATGACACAAATGCAGACAATCGCAATACCAATTACAGCAAGCATGATGACTGTCTTTTTGTTTTTGTTCTTTGTTTCCATCTCGAAACACTCCTCCTTTTTCTTTCTGTTTCCCGAAAAATCCATGTTTTCTATGTTCTTTTCCATATTTTTATTGATTTTTCGTTACTCATTTTTTCATCACATTCATTATATCGCAGCTCGTTTTTCTTTACTATTTCTTTTTATGTAATTTCCAAAAAATCCTCACTCTTTGATTTCACAAGATTTTAAAATAACACTTTCCTTCCATCTTATCTTACGTGATGTTGAAATACCCCGGAACACAGTTCATCTCTTCCTGCCCTCCGGGGTACCTCTTAATCTAATTCAGCCACTTTAAAGCTCTTCAAAATGCGAATCACCTGTTCTTCTTCTTTTTCTGTAAATGTACCGTCTGGTGCTTCTGCGATAAATGCAACTGGTGTCGGATAGTCAAAAGAAAATTCGTCTACGTCCCCAGCCTGACCTGCAAATTCAATCTCGCCAAGACGGGATGTCGGTATCACTGCGAACAACGTGCTGTCTACAGGAACATAATCATCATCAATGCCAGCCATCATCTCGCCTGTGATATGTACTCGTGCTACCATAAATTCGCCAAGATCTGAACAGTCACGATCGGTTCCCCATGGATATCCAGGCACGAAATTAGAAGTGTCTGCCTGTGAAACCTGTGCCTTCAGCATATCACGCGAATAGCCGCCAAGCGCGCCTTGGCAGTACCAAAACGAAACGGTAACACCTCTCTCGTTTGTCAGAACAACGTTTTCTCTGACCGCATCCATGGAACCGCCAACTTCCTCCGTCTGAATTTCCCAGCCTTTTGGGATTTCAAACTGGAATGCCGTGCTGTCACACTGATTTACTTCTCCATACCGTGTAACATAGATATCTCCCTGCTCTCCAGTTTCCGTCCATTCCATATCCTTCTGCCAGTCTGCACTTGACTCCCAGTGTTTTGACCAGATTGGATCAAAGGTCCGGTCAAAAAGATCTGTTTCCTGCATTTTTTTATCAATGACCGGGATATCAACCACTGCTTTTCCTTTGATTCTCGGGCTGATGGAAAGCTCCAGTGAGCCCGCATATCCACCCAGGTCGTCCTTCACGGATACCTTTGCCTGGCCTTCTGCTTTTCCAACTGCTCCGCCAGAAAGATTCAGGCCAGCGCTGTCATATAATTTTGCGCTCAGCCGGATGTCAATGTATGCTTCCAGCCTTCCGTTCACCTCAACCGTACTCCACTCAAGTCCGTCTGAATTCAGATTTCCTTCTTTGACTTCTTCTACTTTGCCTGTTCTGCTGTCATACTGGAATCCCAGGGTGCTGTCGGCTGTTGCACCGTAAGAGCTGTGAATGCCGCCCTCCAGACTTCCCGCTGCCCCGACAACGGATTCCATATGATTTGTAATAACAATCGGTACAATACCGGCGTTGAACTCGATATTCGGCAGTTTTCGTTCGTAAACGGTTTTTTCCTTTTCAAATTCTTTCTCGCTGTTTGCGCCGCATTCCAGGGAAATACCGGCTTTGCTCCTTACTGCAATTCCACACTGGACTTCACCGTCTTCGATATCAATCTGAAGTTCCAGCCAGCATCCCCATCCTGCCTCTCCTGAAAACTGAACGGGTTCTTCTTCAACATTGATTGAGACACTGTAATCGTAATCACTGTTTTCTTCCTCTGTCTCTTCTTCCGATTCATCTTCGGACAGTCTTTTAATAATATAAGCGCTGTTATTTCCTGTTTCACTTGCACCATCCTCCGTCAGCCGGAACTGTTTGATAATATGTGCCTTTTCGAATACATCCAGCAGGGTCGCCGGCTCTGTTTCTACCCGGTAACCCTGATTCGTTTTTTCTATCTGCACTACTTTTCGAATAAATCCAGAAGGCGCTGCACTGATTTCTCCCGCAACAAGAACATCTCCGGTCTGGTAACCAGGATCTTTTTCAAAGGTGAGACTGTTGTCAGAAACTTCCGTTGGCTGATCTTCTGATTTCATCTCATTGGTAATCACCTTTACATTGTCTTTTACAATGATGTCAGGATCATCCGTACTGTTTTCTGCTGTGCTCTCATCCGATGTGCTGTTTTCCGATACACTTGTATTCTGTTCTTCCGGATTCTGTTCCGGCTTTGTACTCTTCTGTGTATTTTGAGCTGCAAAAATTCCAAACAGAATCAATGCCAGAATGATTGTGCCTGCCAATACTGCGCGGATCCATTTTTTCATCTGTACCTGCTCCTTATTCTGCCTGTCAAAGCGGATATTCGCAATCCGCTTCGCCACTTACTTGATTCGTTTAAAATGTGGTGCATCAGATTTACTGATTCACCACATTTTAAACTTCTTTGTATTACGGAGTTACCGTTTCATCTTCTGCCACGTTTTCATCATCTGGCTCTGATTCTGATTTGGATACTGCTTCACCAGGTTCTGCTACTTCCGACTCCGAAATCACGCTCTCTGCAGTTGTTTCCGGTAATGGAGTTTCCTCAACAACCACTTTCTGCTCTGGCTGTTTTTTGTTTCGTACCTTTCCAGCGTACATTTCAATCTCTTCTGTGTCATCCACATCATCCATTTCCTGATCAATTCCACCGATGGTGTATGGGTCATTCTGATATTCAAGCGTGTTTACAGATTTAATGGTTTTGGTCGCTCCATCGAAATCGAAAACATGCCATAAGGTTCCTGGCTGATTTGTCGGAATCGTGTATGTTGCAATGTTTTTGCCTTCGAGGTAAACCTGAACTTTTGCTCCGGAAAGAGACATTTCATTGGCCACTTCACTGTAACTGTTGGTATAATCGTGTACGAAATAGCTGAACTTTTCGTCTGCTTTTACGTTACGTACTGTAATGGTTTCCGGACCATAACTACTTGTATCATCTACGTCTAAGTTTCCAACAGAATTTCCTTCGAAATCTGTCTGTCCGAACCAGATATGATACGGTTTGTCCGACGAGTAGCATGCAAGATGAGAATCCAGATCCCACGGCTCTTCGCCCCAGGTTAATACGATGCGGAGTTCTCCTGCGGTTTCACCGTCCCCATCTCCCGGTACAAGAACAATATTTGCTGTTTCAATCTGGTCTCCCGCTACTGTGATATTTTTGTAATTCGTCACATAGCCTTCTTTGCTGATTTCAAGCGTATAATTTCCATTTTCCATTGAAAGAGTATAGTCTGCATTTTCAAATACTCCTTCTGTCACAGCATCACCCGTTTGATTGTTCCAGCCTTTGCGTACAATGTAGGCTGTTTCTGTAATACCATCTCCCGTGACTGCATCGGTTATCGTTCCCTCTACAGAACCTGTATTAAAATCATCATGGCGCTCCACCATATAGATATCTTCTACATATCTGATTTCACTTTTCTGAACCAGAACTTCCGCAACCTTGTACGTCTGATAAGACGTTGCGGATACTGTAATTTCATAAGTTCCATCCTGCAGATTTTTGGTGCTGTACTTGCCAAACACATCGGTATAGAGAATTCTTTCTGTTTCTGTTCCTTCCTCTCTCCAGGCTCCGGCTCCTCCTGAAAAAACAGCAATTTCATTTTCTTCTGTTTCAAGGTTCCAGGCTCCATGGCTTCCGCCTCCACTGCCGCCTCCGGCTACGCTGTTTCCACCATTGCCGCTGCCTGCTCTGACTTTTCTGGAAATTCTGACTCTCGCGTTTTCTATCGGCAAACGTGTTTTGCTCGAGTAAACATATCCTGTGATACCGCCGCTGGCGTACGTACATTTTTCAACGCGGACTCCATTTTCCTTATGCATTTTTATTCTCAAGTTGTTGTTTTCATCATTTTGAAGCGGTTTGAATTCCAGATCAAAATCGAAATATTTCTTCAATACATCTCCAAGCAGGGAATCTGTATCGAGTCCATTTGTTGAGTATGGATATACCTTGATATCCTCGCATGCGAGACTTCCATTTTCTAAATCATGGTATGCAAATTCTGCCTCAACGCCTAAGCCTAAATCTGCATAATAGCCTGCTAAATCAAAAACACTGTACAAAGTCAACAGACCTTTTATGCCAATACCGCCTTCCATATTTCCCTTTACCTCAAGGGTATCAACACCATGATGAAAATCGAAAATGCCTCTCCATGTTCCATCTTTATATTCAAATCCCTGTGTTGATTCAACGCTATATGAAATATGTAAGGATCCATCTGCTTTGTATGAACAGAAAAGTACAACATCAAAGGTAAAACCGGTAGCCCCTATTGTAATTGGAAAACGCATTAATTCTACCTGACCACTGTCAGCAAATTCTTTTTCCGCCGTAATATCTTCATTTGCATTTTCCGTGACAGCAAGTTTAAGTTCATTTACCGAAACACCATTTACTCCAACGTCAACATTTACAACGCACAGAATTTCAGGAATTTCAAAATCAATTTTTCCTTTTCCTTCATCATTCGAACCAATATTAAATTCAAAATTCTTTTCGTAGCCAACATCAATAACACCACCTGCTCCTATATTAGCCTGTGTTGCAATTCCGTATTCATCCGTGTCAGCAGCTCCTCCGATAAGTGCTGTACCGCCTCCGACAAAATCAATTTTGCTGACCACTTCCCATAATTCTGGCTTTATGCATGTCAGAATCAGTTTCTCGCCATCCTCTGTTACCGTAGTTGCTTTGAGCGCGATACCTGAAATATAAACTTCATTCGCAGGAAGGATCATAACACTTCCTTCTCCGATTTTTTCTGTCTCGGTTGTTTTCGGAAGTGTAACTGTATAGGTTCCATCCGCATTCTCTACAACTGTATAATCTGTGATATTTTCCAGTTCTTTTTTCAATACACCATCTACGTACTGTGTATTATCATGCGGCTCTTCACCAATTGTTGTGTCTTCCTGTCTGATTTCATCAATTTCACAGAAAATCGATTTAACATCTTTCTTGGAAAGCAACGCATGCGGCTGGAACTGGTTTTCTGTATTTAATTCCAGAAATCCTTTCCCTACTGCAATTGCTGCTTCATTTTGATATGTAATACTATCCCAATCTGTCCAACTGTTCGTATCATACGAATGTATTCCATTGAATCCCATTGCATGTACTGCCGTATAAGCCGCAAATTCGCGTGTTGCCGGTTCATCTGGATAGAAAAACGGGATATCCTGCTCCAGATCTTCGATATCCGGTGGCGGCAGGATTCCATATTTCTCTGCGATTTCGATTGCTGCTTCATACGCATTTCCTGCCGTATCCGCATAATAATGGTTTAAGGAATCCGGATCTGTATCCAGGTTCATTTCAACCTTTTCAGCGAGCATCTGCACCCACTCACCGCGTGTATATGTTTTGGTGTCGTCCGATGGATCATCTGACTTCACGTAGGTATATTCAACTTTTGCTTTCAGCTCCACGGTAGTCTGATCCACAAGAATATTCTTGGAAAGCTCCATGACCTTTCCTATGTTTACACTTTGTGCTTCTGCTCTTGCCCGTTCCGGAAATACGCCTGCAACGGTGCTTCCCGTCATAATCAGGCACAGAAACCACGCCAACATTTTATTTCTTCTGTTTTTTTTCTTTAGTGCAACAACAACGGCTGCTCCTGCCAGCACCAGCAGTACAACCCAAACAATAATTTTGGTGTTGTCACCCATTTTCGGTGCAGATTTCAGTTTCTCAGCCTTTAAGGACTGGCCATTTTGCTTTGCGTTTCCAGTTCCCTGATCTTTTGTTAATGTCGTTCCGGAATCCTTGCTGCCCGTTGTCGTACCAGGATTCTTCGTGTCATTTGCTACGTTTCCATTTCCTGGCTTTTCATTATCTGTCGGATTCTTTTTGTCATCTCCAGAAGGATTTTCCTTATTTTCATCATCCTTCTTGTCATCTGATGCTTTTACCGTACAAACCGTTGTCAACGTAACGGTTTCTCCAGCCTGCAGAGATTCCATCTTTTTTGTTGTCTCCGCATTTTCGGCCAGCACAAAATTTTCCGGCAAAATATTTTCCAGTGACAGATTCGTTACTGCTGTATCATTTGTATTGGTTACAGTTAAAGTAACTTTGATTTCTTCACCCTGCTGGTAAGTTTCTTTGTCTGTTGTCAAGGCTGCTTCGATTCCATCCTGAAGCAGCGATGCTGCAAGAGCAGGCTGTGTCATCATTCCGGTGCATAAAAGCAGTGCCAGAAAGACAACTTGTAATTTCTTCCACACTTTCATACGTCTTCTCCCTCGTAAATGTAAAATTTCGATCCTTTTTCTCTGAATATCTGCCGCTTATGCTGTCTTCAGGATCCCTGGCGCCTTCCGTCAATGGAAAGGCGGCTTTTCTTGCTCTGCATCCAATCATTAGCTGAGCAGAGCAATGAATAGTTCATTTTCCTCCTTCTTCTGTTGTATTTCTTTTAGTGTAATACATCCTCCCTTTATTTGCAATATATTTTGTCTTGCGTTTTGCAATGCATATTTCATCGTTATTATGCAATACAATAAAACAGACTGGGATTCCAGTACTCTTTAAAATCAGAATACAGCCAGAAAAAAGCGCACTGAAATAAGCTGTCCCCCAAACAGCTTTTTCTTCATTTTTCGATTTCGCAGATTCGAAAAATTTATTTTTTGTCGAACTTTTTTTGAAACACCTTTGTTATGTTTTATGCTGCCCGTAGTTTCCACATAAGATCCGGAAGCATGCTCCGTTCTTATATTCTCCGGCAGCAGAATGGAGTTTGATATGGCATTTCAGTTAAAAGGCAACCGCAAGGAAACGGAAAACAAAACCATCCGTTTCCCCATTCACCTGATCGATCAGATCGAACAGGCAATTTCCGATTCTGACCAGGACATTACCTTTTCCAGTTTTGTGATTCAGGCGTGTGAGTATGCGCTGGATCACATGGACGCCCCGTCAGAAGAACACAATTAACTTTTATTTTTTTCAAAGCAGATTTTTATGGTTCGATGTGCATTTTCTGGCTGTTCTCTGCTTCTATTTTATCTTACCATGCTTCTTATTTTTTTCAGGACAAGATCCTGTCCTAACTCAACTCCACAACCTCATCATACAGACACACAAACACCTCTTCCACTTCCGCATCTTCATGAAAGTGTCCGAAATACCATTTCTGAAATTCTGTCTCATCCGCCACGCGCTGCAGGTACTGGCGGAGTTCCACCTCATCGTCAGACAGCTCTCCATACCCCATTGCCGCGGCCACATCTCTTGGGGCTGTGTGGGTCAGTATGTAGTCCACCTGGAAATCTTCTTTTTCCAGATTTGCCCATCCTTCTTCGTACTCTTCCCGTGACGGAATTTCTTCCGGGAACCACGAAATTCCCTCCGCGCGGGACATTTTGTCGATGCTGTAAGCACCTCCGAAGGTAAAGAATTTCAGCCCGTCAATCGTAAAGATCTGGCCGCGCATCAGATGGATCATATTGTCCTCAATGATATGCACCTTTCCGCCGTTCCACTGCTCCACGGCGTAGGAATTCAGCTGTTCGAAGTTCTCATGATTTCCGTCGATAAACAGTGTCGTCACCGGCAGACTTCGGAAAACGGCTCTCGTATTCGCTTCGTATGCTGCGGAAAAGCCACAGATGCCGACATCTCCGCAGATGATCAGACAGTCATCCCGGGTGTACTCGTCTTCGTGCTCGTTAAAATAGCGTACAACTTTTTCAATATCAAAGGTGCCATGGGTATCGCCTGTAATGACAATGCTCATTCTCAGCGTCTCCTCTCGTGTTCTCTGTTTCTGTTCTCTAAAGTATCGCAAAACATCATCCACAAATTCTGTCCGCTTTCTCTGCCGCTGCTATCGTTTCTTGCAGAGACACAGACTACGCCGCACTATTCCCGAAAATAAAACACTTCTCCCCGTGCCCGGAACGGCAGCCGGTTTCCTCTCGGAAGCAGAAATGCATGCTCTCGTCTTACCTTCAGGTCATTCTCAATCTCCCCGTCCGTAATAATCAGAATCGGCCCGTCCTTTGGAAAATCGTTCGCCTGTTCCAGACAATCCACGCCCGGCTGCAGTATGGTTCCTCCTCGTCCCGTGACTTTTACCCGTCCGGCAATATCTTCCGGTGCCAGATATCCCGCATCCGTCGCTTTGGCATCACAGAAAATGATTCTCACGAACGGAACATCTTTCGCCGCGGCATAGCTGGCGATGGAGCCAAGTGCCATACCGATCTGTTTTGCACTCATGGAACCGGACGTGTCCACGACCACACCGAAGGTCCGGCTCTCCAGATCCTGCTCGTAATACGCATATCCTGGTCTTGGAATGTCCGGCGTGGCACCCTGCCGTCTGCTCGGCCGCGCATAGGTACGGTGTTTTTCCAGCGGTGGAAACTGTACGTCAAACCACTTCGCCAGCGCGGCATCCCAGGGAATGACCGGCATCGCAAGCGTCCTGATTTCCTGCACCAGCCCGGCCGGCAGGAAACCACGATTGTGCTCCTGATGGTAATCCAATCCCTCCCGCAGTGCATTTTTCAGCAGTTCATCCAGGCTGACCCCGTTTTCTCTTCCAGTAAAATGCGGTCTGTTTCCGTTAAACATATCACCTCTGCCAAAGCCCCGGAAGGTGTTTAGTTTTTTGTACTTTCGGATCTCTTTCACGATCAGATCATAGATACTTTCTGCCGATTTGTTGTGAAGTGTTTCATCATACAACAGCCCATCCGGCGGCATTCTGCCGATCTCCATTTCGTGCAGCCAGTCGTTGATGACGTAGTCGCAGGCGATGTTCCACAAAAAGAAGTCACGCCCATTGCACCGTTTCTGGTGCTGCAGTCCGGCATGGAGATATTCATGCGCGAGAACAAAAATCCACTCTTCCTCCGAAAATCCGCACGACGGATTGGCATAAATGATTCCCTGCTCTGCGTCAACCGCTGCAATATGGATTTCATACCGATGGCACATTTCAATGTCCTCCACAATTTTAAATGTAGCTGCAAGACCTCCAAGCAGCGGATAATGGGACAGGAACCATTCTGCTGCTCTGGAAATGACGGTATTCTTTTTCGTTTTAAGATCGTATCCTCCCGCATCGCAGAGTGCAGATTTGATGGAATGAGTGACTGCATAGGAAAATTTTTCAGCATATGCATTTCTTTCTCCCTTTTTATAAACGATCGGCCGTTCTACCCCGATCATATCCTTTAATTTTTCAGAGTTTGTCCCGCAGATCTGCGCACCATTATCCTGGTGCTTCAACAGATATTCATAAATTTTCTGCTCGCTGTTCAGTTTGATCGGATATGCTTCCGCCGGATCTGCGCAGATCGGCTCGCCGAGGCGGATGTCATAAAGGAATCTGGTGATGTAGATATCACAGGCTTTGTTCCAGAGTGCCGGGACAAATTCGCAGTCGGAAGGGATGCTCGCTTTGTCAAAGTGGCCGAACGCCAGGTGCAGAAGGTTGTGTGCCATCACATAGCACCATTGTTCCGGCGACAGGTTCGCCCGCATGTTGACGTAGATATCTCCATCTTTCGTAACACAGGCCAGACTTCCTTTTGCATTCAGATGGGAGGGCTTTGCAGTGATGTACCCATCCAGTTGATGGAACAGTGTATTTTTTTCCAGCAAACCAAAGCCGGCCTCCACTCTGCGGTACCCGGCCGGCTTTTCTTCTTCGCGGTAATACCTGCTTCGAACGTATGGCATCCTTTTCTCCTTCCTTTTTCATCCGACGAGCCGCGGCAGATCACGGATGATTTCCATCATAAACCAGTCCGGCAGTGCCTCCGCCCCATCAGCTGCGACGATCATCTGGGCGATTTCGAAATTGATGACTGCGAGTTCTTTGATCATGCCCTTGGCGCGGTACGCAAAGGAAAGCATGCCGCCGGAAATTCCCTGCTTGCTTTTCGGCAGTTCTGCAAGCAGTCTGGCGCGGAAGGACTGTGCGAGAAAATACAGCACATCCCGATTTTCCGGCTTGTCCGGCCATTTTGCTTTCTGCGCGATAATGTCATCCAAGAGATGTGTGTTGCGCAGTGTTTTTGTGTAAGCAAGAAACATCCCCGCATGCTGTTCCAAGAGGCAGGCGTACGCCATCATTTTTAATGTTTCCTGCGAAATATCCTGCTCCCCGGCCCGGTATTCCTTCAACGCATCGCTCAGCATGTGCCAGGAACGCGGGGTGGAAAACGGTTCTTCGGTTTTCGGCGGTTCGGAAAAGAGGTGATCCGGCCGCTGGATGATATAGTCAATGACCCACGGATGGAGTCCTTCTGCCTGCGCCCACTTGATCCACTGTCCCACATCCGCTTTCAGCTGCACATGGAACATACGGTTTAAAAGGGCGGACGACATCGTTTTTACGATCGCGCTGTCCTCGGCACGGTTTCCTGCTCCGATCACAATGCTTCCCTCCGGAAGATGGTATTCTCCGATCCGCCGCTCATGGATCAGAGAATAGAAGGCTTTCTGCACTTCCTGCGTACAGGCGTTGAGTTCGTCCAGGAACAGGACATATGGCTCTTTTCTGGCGATCATTTTCGGCGGAAGGAATTCCGATGTCTCGCCCCGGATCTGCGGAATGCCGATAATGTCCTCCGGCGCGAGCTGGCTTCCGAGGAGCGACACGCACGGCAGGCCGACTTCGTCTGCGAATTTTTCCACTAACGCGGATTTTCCGATGCCGGGTGCACCCCAGATAAAGACCGGCCGTACCGGCGCAACCTGAAGCAAAACTTCTAATAATTCATCCTGTGTTACACTAACTGGTAAATGCATCTGATCTACTCCCTTCTGTTCGGATCCTGTTTCTTTGTCAAAGCGGATATCCGCAAGCCGCTTCACTCCTTGCTTGATTCGGTTCAATCACTTTTTCCGCCCTGCCGTGATTTTGCTGTGCTGCATTACAATATTTCTCACTATATTTCTCTGTATTTTCCCGTTTCACTGTCATATTCCAGCACCGGAATTTTTCCGCTCCGCCAAGTGGTTCCATCGAGATAATAGTGACTCTGACCGTCGTGCCAGATACCGTCATATGTCCTGTTTCCGCTGATTTTTGCCGTGGAAATGTGGCCCGCAATCACATCCTTATGGAATGCTCCACGACTTACTGTTCTTTTTCCAACCATCAGCTCCCTGCTGGTCACGCACAGCCAGTCTTTTTCGCCCCATTCGGCAATTCCGGCGTGCACCAGAATCTGGCGCTCTGTTTCATAAAAATAAGGAAGATGGCACATCCAGGTAATCAGTTCCCCCGCATCTTCGAGCATCAGCCGTACTGCTTCTGCATTTCTGGAATCCTCTGAGAGGTGTGCTTCTTTTTCCAGAAACTCTTGAAAATGTTCTTCTTTCAGAAAGCTGTGCAGCGTTTCATAGTCTCCATCTGCATCCGATGCCAGCCATTCCCGGCTGCGATATCGCTCCACACTGCCGATATGCCGGTTGACATCCGCATATTCTTCCAGCCAGTCCAGCAGTGCTTTTTCATGATTTCCCATCAGGGCAATGACTTTTTCCGAACCATATTTTTCCTGCAATGCCCTGACTTTTTCCAGCACCGCCCGGCCATCTGGCCCATAATCTATGTAATCGCCCAACAGAATCAGCTGGTTTTTCCCCGAAAGATCTGTTTTTTTCAGAGCTGCCTCGAATGCCTCCAGAAATCCGTGAATATCCGACATCATATATCGCTTCATTGCTTTTCCTCTGTTTGTTTATACGTAGAAAGTTTCCTTCGTTTCCAGGCAAAGGCATCCCAGTCTTCCATTCTCAAAGCCGCAGCCGCAGTCACACAGATAGACGTTTTCTTTTTTATTCTTCCAGATGGATCCATTTCCCATGTTCTGATGGCCGCAGACGGAAATATATCCATGCACTCCCTCATGAAGAAAAACCTTGTACCACAAATCCCCCATCAGATAATAGTTGTCCAGTTTCCATTTCCCCGGTTCTGCCGTACAGGCATGGGCAAGCAGATACGGCTGACCATCTACCTCGATTTCCACCTGTACCGGCCAGGAAAGGATGCGCTCTGCGAGCTGCTTTAAATCAACTTCCGTCAGGCGTTCCTGTAAAAGATGGAAGGAATTGTACGGATACGGCTGCAGGAGGGCGCGGTCTCTCTCATCCATCCCGTAATAGTGGAAAATGTAATTGGCAAGCCAATGATCGTGGTTGCCGCGGATCACAGTACATTTTTTCCCCAGCTTCAATACCTGAAAATACACGCCCGCCGGGTCTGGATGATCCATGCAGCGGTCAAACAAATCACCAAGCAGATACAGGTGGTCGTCCTCTTTGAGATCAATTTTTTCCAGCAATTTCATGAACCGCCAGCTGTCGTTATGTATATCGGTAATAATATAGTGCATCCAAAATCTCCTTTTCTTTCGCAGCTTTCGTGTCAGCTCCTGCAATCTTCAAAGCTTTTGTTATCCGCTCATTTTTCCCAAAACGGCTTTCCTGCTTGTGTTTTGGCATGTCCTGTTTCAAAAATCTTCCCGCTTGTTCTGCTGGTTCCGAATCCCGGTCTTCTGATACTGGCATCATGGAACGTCTAAAATCGTTCACCCATTGTTGTCCGAACTGTAAAACTCTTCCCCCGTTTCCAGACAGATTGCCGCCAGCCGCCCTCCCGGGAAGCATGCGCCGCAGTCGATCGCAATGTGGTGATATTTTTTATAAATATACCCGGGATTATCATTTTCCGGAATCGTCTGCGTCGGTGTATGTCCTGTTACCAGATTTGTATCCGCAAAGTATTCCTTCTGATAATCTGGTCTGGCCCATACAAGATCGTGCAGGGAATATTCCTCGATCCTCTTTTCCGGTGTGAATCCACCCAGCCCTCCATGCACCAGCAGATACTGTTTTTCTCCCACTGTAAGCTCCTCATACAGACTGAAATCCTCCAGAAAATTCAGTACTTCCTCCCGCATCTCCGAATCCAGCGCCCGAAATTCCCGGATCGTAGCATCACCGCCGTTATACTTCCAGAGAACCAGATTGTCCAGCAGTTCAGCATCCACTTCCTCGATGGCAAGATCTGTGATTTCCTGACAGAGAAACCGCAGACATTCCAGCGCCATCACCTCATGGTTCCCCACGATACAGAACGCATTCGGCATTTCCATCAGTTTCAATATCACCTTAATCGGATGCTCACCCCGGTCTAAAACATCACCAAGAACATAGAGTGTATCTGTATCTTTCAATTCAATTTCTTCCAGCAGCTCCATAAATCTCTCATACTCACCGTGAATATCAGAAATAACGTAAGTAGCCATAAACAGAATCCTCCCTTTTTCATCCATACGAATCTGCATACGTTCTCCATTACCAGCTTATCTTACCATACTTCCTGTTTTTTACCGGACAAACTCTTGTCCCTCCTTTTTTTGCATAATGTACACTCTAGAGCGTGTCTGAAAAAGGCTTTTCGCAAGCTGCGAGTCCCAGTTTGTGGAAATGATTTTTCAGACACGCTCTAATACATCTTCTATTGAACTTTCCTTCATGCGAAATCCCTTTTTCTTGATACTATACCACATCTATTTTTTTCTTCATTGAACTACAAGTTTAATCCTCTTTTTCTTGCTGTTTTCTCGCATTCTATCAGCATTACGCGCTGTTTATACAGCGCCTTTTATTTCTGTACAATTTATTCTCTATATGCAAAAAAGGAACGTTCTATCCAAATCGTTCCTTTTTGTTTGTAGATTATTTTATTTTTCAAATTTCTCAATCACGCACGTATGCGTCTTCGTTTTCTTATCATAAACGCGTATTTGCCGAGTGTACAGTAATGCCCGCGTCCCCCCTTCGTCATCCCACCGTCAGGCGCAAAAAATCTCCCGCCGCACAGAGCCTCTTGCCCTCCGAAACAGTGCCTGTCCGGGGACTTGTGCTCTGTGGGGCGGGAGGCCTTTTACACCGTCCGTCCCCTATTTACTTAATACCCCGTCGACCGCCGCTTTCCATCCGGCATATTTTTTCTCCCGGATTTCATCGTCCATCTTCGGTTCATACACACTTCGTTTCATATTTCCCGCGAGCTTCTCCAGATCATACACACCTGCCGAAATACCCGCCATATAAGCCGCTCCAATCCCGGAAAGCTCCTCCGCGTCCGGAATATTTACGCGTTTATTCGTAATATCGCTCTGGAACTGCATCAGATATCCGTTTCGTGTCGGGCCGCCGTCTACACGGAGTTCCTCGATCCGCATGCCGGTATCCTGCTCCATCGCACGGGCAAGGTCGGTGATCTGGTAGGCGATACAGTCGAGAGCCGCTTTTACCACCTCGGCTTTTCCTGTGGTGCGGGTAATTCCGCTGATCGATGCCGTTGCTTTCTCATCCCAGTGCGGCGCGCCAAGCCCGGTAAACGCCGGAACCAGATACGTGCGGTCTGCCGGATTTGCCTCCCTTGCCAGTCCTTCCGTCTCTTTTGCCGAAGAAATCAGCTTCAGGTCATCCTTCAGCCAGGTAATCACAGCTCCGGTGTAGTTCAGGTTGCCTTCCAGCACATAGTCCACCTTGCCGCCTCTTCCCCACGCAAGCGAAGTCACAACGCCGTGACTGCTTTTAATCGGCTTGTCTCCAATGTTCATCATCAGCGAAGAACCCGTTCCGTACGTCGCCTTGATCATGCCCGGTTTTAAACAGCCCTGTCCGAACAGAGCCGCATGAGAGTCGCCTAATACACCACAGATCGGAACCGGCTCGGAAAACAATCCTTCCATCGTCGTGGTTCCATACACCGCATCGGAATCGCACACCCTGGCCAGCGCACAAGCCGGAATCCCGAACATCTCGCAGATCTTCTCATCCCACGCCAGTGTTTTCAGATTAAACAACTGCGTTCTCGACGCATTTGAAAAATCCGTCTTAAATGCATGATCTCCCGTCAGCTTGTAAACCAGCCAGCTGTCGATGGTGCCAAGGCAGAGCTCCCCGTCTGCAGCACGTTTCTGTCTTTCTTCTCCGCCGTTTCGAAGCAGCCACGCCATCTTTGCAGCAGGAAAATAAGCCGAAAGCTGCAGACCCGTCGCCTCGCGGATCTCCTCTGCGTGCCCCTGCTCCGCAATCTCCTGCGTAATCCCGCTTGCGCGTCCGCACTGCCATACAATGGCCTCTTCCAGTGGTTCCCCGGTCGCCTTATCCCAGATCGCCGTCGTCTCACGCTGATTGCTGATGCCGATTCCGGCGATTGTTTCCGGTGCAACACCGGACTCTGTCACCAGCGTTTTTACCGTCTGTACTGTATTTCGGTAAATCTCATTCAGATCATGGGACACCCATCCCTTTTCATTGACGATCTGCCGATGCGGCAGGTCGGTACGGCGGAGTAAATGTCCCTCCCCATCAAAGAGCAGCGCTTTCGTTCCCTGCGTGCTCTGGTCAATTCCGATGATATACCTTTTCTCCATTTTTTCAGCTCCATTCCTAAAATTTTATAAATATCCAGATTCCCATCTCGAATAACGCTGAATGCACCCTGTTTTTCAACACACCATGCGTCATTTTCTATTGTCGCAGCATTCACCCTGCCCCTATAGGCAAGATCTTTGGCGATTACCACACATTCCAACATCTTCCGCAGAACGATTTATTCCTGATTATATAGAAAAAGTTCCTGCGTTCCCGGATTTTCTTCCGCCCGGGCACGCAGGAACATGGCATACGCAGACCTGCGGCAGTTTACAGTTCCCTGCGGGCTATCACATTCACCGCTGATTCCATTTCTGATTAAGCCAGTAATTCTTTCGCTTTTTTTGCAATGCCCTCGGCATTCAATCCATAATAGTCAAATACTTCTTTGGAAGTTCCCGTAATCACCGGCGCATCCGGCAGAGACATAGGAATGACTTTGCGCGGGCATTCCGCACCGACCACCTGACTCACCATCGATCCAAGACCGCCGAATGGAGCGTGCTCTTCGATCGAAATGACAACTTTTGCCTTCTTTGCAGCTTCTACCAGGCCCTCTTTGTCCAGCGGTTTCACACAGTACATATCGAGCAGTCCTGCGCTGATTCCCTCTTCTTTCAGCATAGCAGCCGCATCGAGCGCCGGGCGGACCATCTCACCGCAGGCTACCAGTAAAACATCGGTGCCTTCCGAGAGAGCCGTTGCCCTATCCATCTCAAACGGGGTATTTTCTTCGCTGTAAATATCCGCAACGGCATTTCTTCCCACTCGGATATAAGCCGGTTTTTCATCGGTAAGGAGCGCCTCAACCAGTTTTGCTGTCTGGAAGCGGTCGCTCGGCAGATAAACGCGCATGTTCGGAATAGCTGCCATTGCTGCGATGTCCTGTGCAGAATGATGGCTCATGCCGAGTGCACCGTAGCTCACACCGCCGCTGATACCGATCAGCTTTACATTGGTGTTGGAGTATGCACAGTCAATCTTTGCCTGCTCATAGCTTCTTGTAGAAAGGAAGCACGCCGGAGATGCCGCAAATGCTTTCTTGCCGCATTTTGCAAGACCGGCAGAAACGCTGACCAGATCCTGCTCCGCAATACCCATCTCCACAAACTGCTCCGGATACGCATTTGCAAACGGTGTCAGGGAAGCACTTCCCCTAGAATCGCTGCAGAGCACCACGATATCTTTATCCGTCTCGGCATGTTTCATTAAAACCTCGCAAATGGCCTGTCTGTTTGGAATCTTATTCATGACAGTGCCTCCTTTCTCTCATCCAGATCCTTCATGATCTGTTCTACTTCCTCCGGTGTCGGCACTTTATGATGCCACTCCGCCTTATTTTCCATCACGGAAGAACCACAGCCCTTCGTTGTGTTTGCAATAATAACCGTCGGTTTTCCCTTGCAGTGTTTCGCCAGCTCAAACGCATGAACGAGCGCGTCCATATCGTTGCCCGGTACGGAAAGAACATTCCATCCGAACGCTGCCCATCTCTCCTCCTGGCTGTCCTGTTTCATGACATCCTCGGTATTTCCGGAGATCTGCAGACGGTTGCGGTCTACGATCGCACAGAGGTTGTCCAGCTTGTAGTTTCCTGCGGACATTGCGCCCTCCCAGACAGAGCCTTCTGCCAGCTCGCCGTCACCCATAACGGTGTAGACACGGTAATCTTTTTTATCCATTTTTCCTGCCAGCGCCATTCCCACGCAGACCGGAAGTCCGTGGCCGAGAGAACCGGAATTCATCTCGATGCCCGGCAGTTTATTGTTCGGATGGCCGATGTACGGGCTGCCGAATTTGGAGAATTTTTCGATGACCTCTTCCATCGGGAAGAACCCCTTTGCCGCAAGTACTGCATAATATGCCTCAACGGAATGACCTTTACTCATTACAAAACGGTCGCGGTCCGGGTCGTCCATGTTCTTAGGGCTGATGTTCATCTCTTTAAAATACAGCGCTACAAGCACATCAATGACACTCATGTCACCGCCAATGTGGCCGCCCTTGCCGGAAACTACCATTTCCACTACTTTCTTCCGCAGATCATACGCCAGACAACTCAATTCCTTGTATTCACTCATGATTTTCATTCTCCTCTTAAATATGCTTTGACATCTTCCTCGATCGGATCATATAAATCCGGGGCAATGCCGATGTATTTGCATGCTTCATACAGAACCGGCACAACGTTCTCGTGGATACCGACACAGTGGTGGATGTATGGTCCTTCCACGATTTTTGCCTCGAGGCGTTTCAGGTTCTGTACCTCAACCCATACGTAGGTTCCCTTCGTGTAAGGTCCCTCGACACCTTTTGCATTTCCAAGCAGCAGGGAGTACTCTCCGTTGTCTCCGTCGAAACGCGCCAGTGTCATTTCGCCTAATTTTGCCTGTGCCTCTACAGCGCCCGGATGGCTGAATGCCAGAGGATAACCGATCGTCGGTTTTTCCTGTGCAACAGAAATCGGCCACGGTCCGCAGTGCTGAAGCAGCTCGCCGTTCTCGTTGTCCGGGTGGCGCACCGTCCAGTCGGCAAAGAAGCTTCTCTTATCGTTTCTGCCGGCAGCCTCTACCATCAGAGCGGTGATGGCGCCATGGATATCGGTCTCACAGACGACCGGAATTCCCTCTTCGTTCAGCAGAGAGTTTGCCGCACACGGCATGATGCCAATCTCACCCTGCAGTGCGTTCCAGCACTGGATCGCGATAGCATTGCAGGAATATTTTGCAGCCAGATTCTTCATCGCAACCTTCAGAGCTGCTACATTTTCCAGTTCTTCCGGTTTGATCTTTACACACATATTGGTATTGCAGTATGCAACAACTTTTTCTACCTCGCTGCCCTCTGCTTTTACTTTTTTCATCTCCGCAGTCAGTTCCGGGAGCGGAATCGGGGAAAGCTGAATGTTGAATTTTTCCAGCAGCTCGCCCTCATTGCACATGGTGGACCAGAAATCGAACGGACGCGGTCCGATCTGAAGGATTCTGGTGTGGCGGAAGGTATCTACCACATTACATACAGCAAGGAAATCCTTGATGCCGCGCTCAAATTCCGGATCGGTCAGACGGCAGTTCGTCATATAGGTGAACGGAACACCAAAACGGCGCAGCACTTTTCCGGTTGCAAACAGGCCGCACTGGCTGTCGCGGAGACGCACACCGTTCTCATCCGGTCTCTCATCGCGCGGTCCCCAGAGGAGTACCGGAAGCCCCATTTCCTTTGCCAGTCTTGCACAGACATATTCCGTTCCGAAGTTTCCGTGCGGGAAGAAAATTCCCTTTACGTTTTCACGGCGGAATTTCTCCTGGATTTTCTCACGGTCCGCCTCATCGTAAAACAGACCCTCCTCATTGATGTCTGTGATATCGACAAATTCAACGCCGAGCTCTTTTAAACGCTCTCTCGTCAGGTTGGCGTATTTTACGGCATCCGGGGCACTGAAAATGCTTCTTCTCGTAGGTGCAAATCCGATCTTAATTGATTTCATATTCATTTCCTCCACTTAATTTTCTTTAAACTCTGCTAAATTATGTCTTGAATTTCCCTGTTCTTTATGGCTCTTATATTACTAAATTCTTTTGAACTTGTCAACATCTATTCAGCTTTATTAAATCTTTTTTAGTAATTTATACAAAAAAGAATGGCTGTTTTTATGCATTTCTTCATATTTCATTTTTTTACAGTTCAGAAGTTGACTTCTTTTTTAATTCATATTAAAATCAATGCATAAGTTTAATATTTTTCAGATAAATACTGAAATAAATTTCAACATCCCGCATGCACAAAACAAACGAAAGCACCATGCGGGCTGATTTTATCGAACAGGAGCTGAACTCTTATGAATATTTCTGCGAAAGAACTGGCAAAGCTGATCAACGTATCGCCTGCCACGGTTTCTATGGTTTTCAATAACAAACCCGGCATCAGCGATGCCACAAGAGAGCTGGTTTTAAAAACCGCAGCCGAGTATGGCTATGCGCCGAAAAAAACTGAAGCCTCCGGCGCTTCCTCCCGCATTATTCAGCTGGTCAATTATAAAAAGCACGGAAAGGTCGCTGCCGACACGCCGTTTTTCTCCCAGCTGACCGAAGGAATCTCCACCGAATGCACCCGCCAGGGCTGTGCGCTTCATATCTCCTATTTTTATGAGACCATGGATATTGACAGCCAGCTCGATGCACTCCGCGCTGTGGACTGTGAGGGCATTCTTCTTCTTGCAACCGAAATGGCTCCGTCCGATTTCCGCAAGTTCCGCGATTTTTCTGTTCCGATCGTTGTCGTGGACTGCTATTACGATGAGCTCGATTACGACTGCGTTCTGATCAACAACATTCAGGGGGCGTTCAACGCCACGAATTATCTGATTCAGTGCGGACACAAAAACGTGGGCTACTTTCACTCGAGCCTCGACATCAGCAACTTCTCCGAACGCGCCGACGGCTACTACAAAGCGCTCCGTGCAAACGGCATCAGCACCTCGCATCCATATGTTCACCTGGTTTCCCCGACCTCGGACGAAGGCTACCGCGACATGCTGCGCCTTCTCGAATCGAAAGCTCCGATCGCGGATGCCTACTTTGCCGATAATGACATCATCGCGGCGGCCGCCATGCGTGCACTGCGTGAAAACGGCTACCGCATCCCGGAGGATGTCTCCATCATCGGCTTTGATGACGTTCCGATGTGCGATATGATGGTTCCGCCGCTTTCCACCATGAAGGTCAGAAAACGCGAGCTTGGCGCCACTGCCGTCCAGCGCCTGCTTGACCGCGTGGCCGATCCGAAACGCGAATGTCTGAAAATGTGCATGGCAACCAAGCTGGTGAAGCGCCAGAGTGTTTCCAGACGTTAAAGCTTTTTGGATGAGGCTGTCGTCCAGCGCGTGTCTGAAAAATCATTTCCGCAAACCGGAACTCGCAGCTTGCGAAAAGCCTTTCTCAGACACGCTCTGTACGGCAGCCTCACCTTTTTATTTTGAAAGGAGTTTTTTTCATGCAATCTGCAAATGACCTGAAACAGCTTTTATTCAGTATCAATCACAAAAGCTATCCCGCCTATAAATCTACCCGCGGTGCCTATCAGTTTCCGCGCTACACACTCTCCATCGACCACGTGCAGGGCGATCCGTTCGCCGCTCCATCGCGCGTCAGCGTTCATGTGAATGGAAGAACTGCCGCTTTCCCGGCATCACTCTATGATACGTATGAAAAGCGCGCCGCCCTCCAGGATTACCTGCTGCGCCAGTTTGCGCGCGCTATCGCACCGTATTCGTTCCGCGCAAAGGGCTCCGGCAAAAGTGGTCTGCTTGGGATAAGCCGCTGCGGGCAGGAAATTCTTGAGCGTACTGCCTGTGTTCTGAATCCTTCCGACGGCAGTCTTATCGTCAACATGGAAATCGGCTTTCCGGCTAACGGCCGCACCATCGCCTCGCAGGAGCTGATCCGCATTCTTTTCGACTTTCTTCCCGGCTGCGTAGAAAAATCACTGTTCTACCGTGCTCTGGATCCAAAAGCATGTGCCAATGTCGCCTATCTCTGTGAGGATCAGCAGGCGATCCGTTCCGCATTAAAAGAAAAAGGGCTTACTGCCTTCATCGCCGACGGCTCCATTCTCCCGCGCGAGACCGGTGTTTCCGATCTGCCGATGAAGCACGCCGTTCCGTTTACCTCACCGGAATCCCTGCGCGTTACCCTCGATCTTCCAAACCGCGGACCTGTTTCCGGCATGGGAATTCCACTCGGTGTCACACTGATCGTAGGCGGAGGCTTCCACGGAAAATCTACCCTTCTGCAGGCTCTTGAGCGCGGCGTATACAACCACATCGCCGGGGACGGCCGTGAATATGTCATCACCGATGCAAGCGCCGGAAAGCTCCGCTCCGAGGACTCCAGAAGCATCAGCAATGTCGATATCTCCCTCTTCATCCACGATCTTCCCGGAAAGAGCGACACCACCTCATTTTCGACTCCAGATGCCAGCGGAAGCACCTCGCAGGCCGCCAACGTGATCGAGGGCATCGAATCCGGCACGAGCCTCTTTCTGATTGATGAGGACACATCCGCCACCAACTTTATGGTGCGCGATGAGCTGATGCAGCGCGTCGTTGCCGACAGCGAAGAACCGATCACACCGTTTATCAGCCGCGTGCGGGATCTGTATGAGAAGCTCGGCATCTCGTCGGTTCTCGTTGCCGGAAGCTCCGGTTCTTACTTCCATGTGGCAGACACTGTCATTCAGATGAAAGAATACGTTCCTTATGACATTACGGATCGCGCAAAAACCACAGCCGCGGAATTTCCGCCGTTTACTGCCTCCATACGCCCTTTTTCCGTTCCAGCCTTTCACCGCTGCCCGCAGCCGGGTAAAGGCCTGACGGGAAGTGACCGCACGAAAGTCAAAGTGATGGGACGGGAATCCATCCTCATCAACAAATCTCTGACGGATCTGCGCGCCGTGGAACAGCTCACGGACAGTGAACAGCTGAACGGGCTGGCTGCGCTTCTTTTAGAAGCAGCGGAGCACAAGATGGACGGTAAGAAAACACTGGTGCAGGTGGTGGATCTGCTGGAAAAACAGATGGATGAAAAAGGTCTTGCTTCTCTTCTCGCCCCGGGAAGGCCAGGCGATCTGGCACGGCCGAGACGGCAGGAAATCTTTGCATGCCTGAACCGGTGCAGGGAACTGCGGTTCTGAGAAAATTTTTAGCAATTCAGAGCCATAAAAAATCTTCAGGCAAACCTTGTTCTTTTCAGAATCTATCGGTTTGGCTGAAGATCTTTTTTATCTTTTATTTTTCAATTATTTATTCCCCGCAGATCCGCACAATCGCCTCCGCGAAGATCACAACGCATTCTTTCAGGCATTCGATTTCCACGAACTCGTCTGCTCCGTGCATACGGTTGTCGACTTCAAGGTCTGCGCATCCAAACGCAACACCGTTTTTCAGATGATGCACATACGTTCCGCCGCCGATCGCAAATGGTTTGCCTGGTTTTCCAGTGACATCCGTGTAGCACTGCAGCAGGTTCTGGACAAACGGGCTGTCGGCCGGGACGTGGTGTGGTGGGAACATTCCGCTGCCTTCCATGGAGAAGCCGCCTTTTTTCATGTTCTGCCCGGCGGTATCGTACAGGTTTTCTTTTGTCGCGCAGATCGGGGCGCGGCAGTCGTAGGAACCGATCAAGGTTTTGCCGTCGTAGTTCATGAGGTCGAGGCTTAAGGTGAGCTCGCCGGACTCTTCATCTGACATGGCGACACCGAGGCCTGCGCCTTTGCCGTCGCCGTGCGGGTAAACTTTTGCAAGGAAACTGATGTCGTTTTTCAGTTCACTCTCTTCCATTCCAACAGATGCGAGAAGCTGCAGCAGTGCGGTCAGTGCGTTGTTACCCATTTCCGGGGTGGATGCGTGGGCGAAGGCACCGCAGGCTGTGATTTTTATATTGCCGTTTTCGGTGTCTTCCAGAACGAAGGAAACGCCGGTCTTCTGCTCAGTCTCGTCAGCGCAGGTTTTCAGGTCTTCTTTTGCCATGCCGGCAAGCTCTGCATATGCTTTGCCTGGTACAACGTTCAGTTTGGTGCCGGCCTGTAAGGATACAAGGCGCACGCCTGTCGTTCCGGCATCGGATGTTTTTTCGAAGTGGCCGCGCATGCCGCCTTTTTCAATGTTGATGACCGGGAATTCGGCATCCGGTGAGAAGGTGCATGGTGCTTCCACTTCTTTCTTATAATAATATTCGAGGTCAGAGCTTCCACACTCCTCGTCGGAACCGAGGACAAGACGGACGTTTTTCTTTAATGGGTAACCGAGTTCTTTGACAGCGCGCATTGCGTAGATAGCTGCGATCGCCGGTCCTTTGTCGTCTGCGGTTCCGCGGCCGAACATTTTTCCTTCTTTGATGCGCGGGGTGAATGGATCGGTCTCCTGCCAGCCTTCGCCTGCCGGTACGACATCGAGATGGGCGAGAATATCAAGGCCCTTTTCTTCCTGATTAAAGTCAGCTGCAATCGCGTAGTTGTCGTAGTTGGTTACGGCAAAGCCGTATTTTTCCAGAATTTCGATTCCCTGCGCCAGTGCTTCTGCCGCCGGTGCGCCGAATGGTTTGCCTGGCTCTGCCGCCTGTTTTTCGCTTGGAATCCGGATCAGGCTTTTCAGATCCTCGATCATTTCGGATTCGTGGTTTTCAATATATGTTCTCAATTCTTCTTTCCGCATCGTAACTTCTCCTTTTCTCTTCTCTGGCACCGTCGCAGTGCCGTTCTTTTCCTATCATAGCGCAGAAAGAGCAGAAAATCCACATTTTCTGCTCTTTCTGCCAAATAATCATTTGTTTTTGTCCAAATTGACTGTAATTTCATAATAATCGCACGGATGCGCCGTAAGCCCCGTCACGCCCTCGCCGGATACCATCGACATTTTGAGGTGTGATGTGAAGAAAAACATGTGGTCATCCAGCAGCATCTGCGTCATCTCGATGGCCAGTTCGGTTCGTTTTTCGGTATCAAACTCGCCGCTTAACTGCTGTTCCAGCATCTCGAGTGTCTCACTGTAATAACCGCCGCGGTTCTTGGAGGAATCCTGCAGGCAGTGCGTTGTAAAGAAATACTCGGGATCGCCCGTCGGTGCGCTGACAAATGCGCTGACATAAACATCCCAGTTTCCTTTTTTCAGCAGTTCCAGATGATTTGCCGTGCACTGGATCTGTACTTCGATTCCGATTTTCTTCAGCGATGCCTGTGCACTCTCCGCGAGAAGCGGCAGTTCCTGGCGGCTCGGATACGTGAGCCAGCAGATGGTCAGGCGTTTTCCGTCTTTTTCCACGTAGCCGTCGCCGTCCTCATCGGTCCAGCCTGCTTCAGCCAGCAGTTCTCTGGAATACTCAAGATCATAGGACTCTTCCTGCACTTTGCTGTCGCCGAATGCAAAGTAAGAGGGGAACGGGCCTTCCGCCACGCTTCCGTTTCCTTCCATCAGCGTATTCACAAAGCCCTCCCGGTCGATCGCTCCGATGACTGCCTCGCGCACGCGGTCGTCCTGCAGCACCTCGGATGATCCGTTGAACTGTCCGAAGAAGGTACGCGACGTATCCGCCGAAGAAATCGTGTATGGTTCATCGCGGAACAGGATCAGATTGGAATACGGCAGGCCGTACGCCGCGTCGAGCTCGCCTGACTGTAACGCCATCGTCATCGTATCGCCGTCGCGGATCGTTTTTACTTCGATCCGGTCGAGCTTTGGCGTTCCGTTCCAGTAATTGTCATTTTTCATGAGTGTCAGTCCCTGATCCGTCTCCACCTGTACTGCGCGGTACGGGCCGGTTCCGGCGACATTGCCGTCATCCGTCACACCTGCCTGCATATCAATGATGCATCCATATGGGTCGGACAGATAATTCAGAAGCGCCGGGACAGGCTGTTCGGTGTGAATCGTTACGATCAGGCCGTCTGCCTCGATGCTCTCAATTTTCAGATCCCCGCGTGCACGGTCATGTACTGCGATCAGATCCTCGAGACATTCTTTGACCGCCTCCGCGTCGAGAGTGCGCCCACTTGTAAAGGAGATGCCTTCATGCAGTGTAATCCGCCATGTTGTATCGTCCACAAGCTCATAGCTTTCTGCCAGCCATGGCTCGATCTCCATAGAATCGGAATAATGAAACAGCGTCTCACCGATCCCATAGCGGATACACGCCCAGCCGGAATAGCCGTTGTGCGGGTTGACATCGGACTCGTCGTTTTCGGCGTTGAATGTCGTGTCGCCGTATACGAAAACTTTTTCATCTGTACCATCTGCCGCTGTGCTCTGACAACCGGAAAACAGTACCACCGCCAGAATGCCGCACAAAACATATGCAATTTTTTTCCTTCTGCCGTTCTTTCTCTGCATTCTGTACTTCTCCTGTTTTCGCAAATGGCACCACCATTTCCGCTGTCTGATTTTCTGTTTCAACAGTTTTCTCACAGACTATACTCCATCAACAGTTTCGTATATTCCTCTTTCGGGTACTCCAATACCTCCCGCGTCTCCCCCTGCTCCACGATTTTTCCCTGCCGCATGACAATCACACGGCTGCAGAGTTCCCGCACCAGCGCAAGGTCGTGGCCGATCCACAGCATCGCAAGTTCTTCTTCCCGCTGCAGTTTTTTCAGCAGTTGAACGATCTGCGCCTGTACCGCCGCATCGAGCGCACTCGTTGCCTCGTCGCAGATCAGAAGAGACGGCTGCACAGCAAGAGCCCGCGCAATTGCGGCTCTCTGGCACTCTCCGCCGCTCGTCTCGCGGGGATAGCGTTTCGCCGTTTCCGGGGCAAGCTCCACTTTTTCCAGCAGTTCCGGCAGACGAAGACAGGCTTCTTTCCGGCTCATTCCCTGATTCCGAAAAGCTTCCAGAATCCCGGTTTCGAGCGTCTGCATTGGATCGAAGGAATCCTGCGGGGTCTGGAAGACCATCTGTATTTTCCGGTAAACTTCGCGCTGCCGCCTGCCTTTTCTTCCGAGGATTTCCTCGCCTTCCAACAGAACGCTGCCTGCATCCGCCTGGACCAATCCGGTGATCAGACGGGCCGTCGTGCTTTTTCCGCATCCGCTCTCCCCGATCAGGCCAAGACATTCACCCGCATCCAGTGTGAAGCTGATGCCGTCCACGGCGGCAAATTCCGTTTCCCGGCCGGTTCCAGCAAAGTTTTTGCTTAAGTTGTTTACTTCCAGCATGTTATGATTATGCATCGTTCTTCCCTCTTCCCGGCACAGCCGCAAGGAGATTTTTTGTATATTCGTCCTTTGGGTGATCGAAAACCGTCCTTGTCTCCCCCTGCTCCACGATGTTTCCATCCTTCAAAACAGCAACCCTGTCTGCCATCTGCTCGAGAACCGCAAGATTGTGCGTCACCAGCACCATCCCCGTCTGCTCTTTCTGCTGCAACGCCTGAAGCTCCCGCAGCACCTGCGCCTGCGAAACCACATCGAGTGCACTCGTCGGCTCGTCCGCCAGAAGAAGCGACGGATGCAGCAGCATTGCGAGCGCAATCCCGACGCGCTGGTTCATGCCGCCGGAGAGCGACGATGGATAGCTGTTCCAGATCGTCTCGCCATCCGAAAGCCCCATATCCGCAAATCGCTGGAGCGTCATATCTTTGATTTCTCTGCGGCTTTTTCTGCCAGACATTCCCCCAGAAATCGGGGTGATGAATCCGCAGCGTTTCTCATGGGCGCGCACGCTTTCACAGATCTGTGCTCCGATTTTCCGGGTCGGACAGAGTGATGCCCCTGTATTCTGGAAAATCATACCAATTTCTGAACCGCACAGACTCCGCAGCTTCTTTTCGGACATGCCCGTCAGCTCCTCTCCGCGAAATGTGATCTGCCCGCCGGTGATGGAGCTATTCTTTCCCATCAGCCGCAGGATCGCTCGCAGCAAGGTACTTTTTCCACTGCCCGACTCCCCGGCGATGCCGACGGTTTCTCCTTTTTCGACGGAAAAACAGATGTTATTTAAAATTTGCTCCCCCTCATAACAGACAGAAAGGCCGCTGATTTCCAGCAGTTTTTCGCTCATGTTTTTGCTCCCTTTGTTTCCATTTTCGTTTGCCCCTTATCCCTGATCCACCGTTTTCCGTACCGCCTCACCAAGCAGATTGCAGACAAGAACGGTCAGAAAAATCGCCAGTCCCGGCGCCAGAATGACCCAGGGCGCGGTCTGCAGCATACTTCTTCCGTTGCTCATCATCGCTCCCCACTCCGCCGACGGCGCTTCCGCACCAAGGCCGAGGAAGGACAGACCCGCGATTTCCAGCATCATCGTTCCGATATCAAGCACCGCTGTGACAATCGTCTGCCCCGCAAGATTCGGCAGAATATGGCGTCCGATCATCTTCCATGTTCCGTTTCCTGTAAGGCGCGCCGCCGCGATGAACGGCATGTGTTTCAGTGCCAGCACACGGTTCCGTGCAAGCCGTGCATATTTCGGCCAGGAAACAAGGATCAGCGACACAACGGCTCCCGTCATGCCGCTCTGCAGAACGCCGGAAAATGCGATTGCAAATACCATACCCGGAAAGGCCAGAAAAATATCGGAGATCTGCATCAGAACCGTATCCGTTTTACCTTCCAGCCAGCCGCTGAAAATTCCGGCGAGTGTTCCGATCAGAGCGCTTGCCGCAACGACAAGAAGTGCTGAAAAAATGCTGACCCGCGCGCCGGAGAGAATCCTTGAAAACAGATCTCTTCCATAGCGGTCCGTCCCCATCCAGTGCGCCGCGGACGGCGGAAGAAGGGACAGTTCCAGATTCTGCTCATACGGATCGTACGGTGCCAGATGGGCCGCACACGCGGCAAACAGCAGCAGCGCACCGGCGAGGATGCCATAAAAAAGGATCTTTCTTTTCTGTTCTTTTTTCATCGCATTCCCTCCAGCTTCGCCCGCGGGTCCAGTGCCCCCATCAGCAGATCAGCAATGAGATGCAGCAGCAGATAGATCGCCGCCATCCACACCAGATATGCCTGAATCACGGGAATATCGTGCATGGAAACGGCATCCACGGCCATTTTTCCGACACCATTCCACATGAAAATCGTCTCAACGATGGCGGTTCCTCCAAGCAGCGAACCGGCGGATAAGAATAGCAGCGTGACCATCCGAAGCAGCACGGATTTTAATATATTTCCGAACAGAATCCGGTTTTCACTTAACCCACGTGCCCGTGCACCCGCCACGTACTCCTGCTCCAGCTCTGCAAGCACGGCAGAACGCACCTGACGGGTGTATTTTGCCGTCATCGAAACCGCAAGCGTCGCCGCCGGAAGCACACAGCTTTTCCATCCCTTTCCCATACTGAGAACCGGAAAAAGATTCCATTTCAGCGAAAAGAAATACAAGAGAAGAAGTGCAGTGAAAAACCCCGGAAACGAATTACCTGCAAAGCAGAACAGGCTGATACTGCGGTCCGCCCACGTATTCTGATATTTTGCACTTAAGATACCGAGCGGAAACGAAAGACAGACCGTCATGGCAAGCGCCAGCGCCGCAAGTGCAATCGTTGCGGGCAGTTTTTCGCAGAAGCTTACAAGCACCGGTTTGCCGGAAACGTACGACTCCCCGAAGTCACCGCGCAGGGCGTTTTTCAGCCATTGCAGGTACTGGACAGCTTTCGGCTCATTCAGTCCCAGCTCCTCCCGCATCGCTTCTTTTTCCGCCTCCGACATCACGCCGCCGCTGCTGCTCTCTTTTAAATCCACCGCATCGACCGAGGAAAGTCCCGTCAGCAGAAAAGCGAGAATCGTCACGCCGAGGAATACCGGAATCAGGCGAAGCAGTCGTTTTAACAGATATTTTTTCACAAATACTCCTTTACTGCTTCACGGCACAAATCGAAAACATCGGTGCCGGGTTATAGAACTCGTCTTTTTCCAGATAAATGCGTTTTCCAAGGCTCGTATCAATGCGGATTTCTCCCGCTGTGTTTTCGCACAGCACCGCCACATCGTACGCCGGCCGGTTTTTGCGGCTGATCGGGAGCTGTGATTTGATCCGTTCGCACTCTTCTAGCATCTCGTTTCCAACCTTGAAATGGGCATGCGCCTCCGGAAGTCCCTTCGTATCGGCAACATCTTCTTTTCCGTAATTGGCATCGAAGTTCAGCAGCACACCGCCCGTTTTCAGCACACGCATCCACTCGCCGTAAGCATGCTCCGCATTCGGCAGCGTCCACGTCAGGTTTCGGGAAATGACAACATCGAACGTTTCATCCGCAAACATCGGATTTTCCGCGTCCATGACCTGGAAGCAGCAGTCGGCATTCTCTTCTTCGGCAAGCTGGATTGCATTCTCAATCATCTCCGGTGTCAGGTCGATGCCGAATACCTCGTGGCCCTCTTTTGCCAGCAGGATCGAGAAAAATCCGGCTCCGCAGCCCACATCAAGGATCTTTAACCGTCTTCCCGCCGGGATCTGTTTTTCAATCTCTTTCATCCAGCGCTTCGCAATCGGGTTTGCAAGTTCGGAGCGTCTCTGCTCTAAAAAGCTCTCGCTCCGTTTCTCCCAGTAATGGACAATCTGCTCTTTGCGGTCGTCGTACTCCGGCTCGCGCACAATTCTTCCGTAAGCAACGACAGGGCCCCCTTCTGTTACCATATCGCCCGGTTTTGCCGCCGGATACCAGAGGCCGTCTTCGGAAGCCGCCTGATATTTTTCGCCGCGGCGGACGGTCACATCACCAAGCTGGAAGGACTGCTCTGCGCTTTTTTCCGCGCGCACCAGAAACATCGGTGTCGATGCATAGTTCAGTCTCTCTTCCTCGCTCCAGACGCGCTTCCAGATTTCGGAATCGGTCTGGATGGAACAGACGCCGAGGGATTCGAGCACCTTCGTATCCCACGCCGGCCGTTCCATCGCAGAGAGCGGCACCTGGCGCGCAATGTTTTCCATGCGGTCAATGTCCGTGCACAGATAATGGTCGTCGAGCTGCTGCTCTTCCACTTTCTTCCGGTCTGCCTCGTACGCTTCTTTTTTCTCCTCGTCATAGAGATAACCGTACCAGTTCGCATCAAAATTGAGCAACACGCCGCCCGGTTTCAGGACACGCATCCACTCTTGGTATGCCTGCTCCGGCTTTTCCAGATTCCAGGTCAGATTTCTGGAAATGACAACATCAAAGGTCTCATCCGCAAACTCCAGATTCTGTGCATCCATCCGCTGCAGCGTCACGCGCTCCAGACCGTATTTCGTATATTTTCCCAGATTCTCTTTCGCCTTTTCCAGCATCTCCTCCGTGTAGTCAACAGCCGTCACCGTATAACCTGCCTCCGACAAAATCATCGGGAAGAATCCCGGGCCGGTTCCGATATCGAGAATCTTCATCTCTTCTTTCTTTTTCTCTGGAAACTGCTCCTCTAATACATGCAGCCACGCTTCTCTCTGGCTTCCCGCCAGTTCTTTTTCATTGACCTCAGAATACCCCTCCGCACGGGTTCCCCAGTAGGAGGCAATTTCCTGTAATAATTCCTGTTCCATATCTTCCGCTTCTTTCTTCTTTTTCTTAACTTTCCCGGCGGGGTCGTTCTCCAACCGCTCAAATATCCCTTTACTCTACCAAAAATCGGCCTTTTTCACAAGCCCCCACGGGGGATATTCTTAACGCCGGCGCAGGGTATTCAGGTGATCGGCGGCGCGGATCTGATTATCTGCGGACGTCAGACAACCGACGGCGATACCGCGCAGGTCGGCCCTTTGATTGCGAAACATCTGACGATCCCGCATGCCGCCTGGGTCGCAGAGGTTACCGATGTCACGGATCATTCCATCACCGTCCGTCAGGATCTTGTGAGTGTTTCCCAGGTTTCCGAACTCCCTTATTCGTGCCTGATTACCATCGAGTTTCTCGAGCGCGAGCTGATCGACATTTTGTTTCCGGATATTTTTAAAGGAGAACCGTCATTCACTCGGTTCTCCTTTATATTGCCAGAATACCATCAGCTTTCTTGTCGCCGTATCCTCGCTGTATGTATATTTTACGGACCCGAGTCCGTAATAGCTGCAAAGATAGCCGGAAGCCTTATCGAGAAGCTCCGGTCGGGCTTCCATGACCTGTGCCATCAGATCATCGGTGGCAAATTTAAATTCGGAATACTCTTTTGTCTCTTCAATATCCGTCTCCATTTCCCACAGAATCTGCGTCGCATCAAATGTATCCATGTACCGGCCGATCTGGCGGTAATACTCGAGGTCATCTGCATTGCACGCCGGGAGCGGCAGATTCGCATCCGCCTGATGCGTGTCCGAAAATTCCGCATCGGAAACGCAGAGAAAATCGTAGTAGATCAGGTCGTCCGGCAGATTGTACTCGCCGCTCTCGCCCTCTGCGAATACCGGATCGCCCCAGGTTACATCGACGTTGTAATAATTGTCTCCGCACTTTACGATATTCCAGCCGTGCGCCTCGCCGGTGTCTGTCGTTCCCGTCACATAAATGACCGGGATGTCCAGGCGGTTCATCAGATACTGGAACGTTCTGGCATAGCCTGCGCAGACCGTCTGTCCGTTCACAAGTCCGCTGTAGAGTGTCTGATTCTCCGGCGCATCTTTCACATAATCAATCTGCCGGATACATTTTTCGAAGACAGCCTTGATCTTCCCATAGTCATCCATCGAACGGTCGATATCACTTAAGAAATCATTTCCCGCCCCTTTGATCTGGGTCTGGCGGCCTGTGATCTCCTCCGCAGAAATCGTGTATTCCGGAACTACCTCACAGTAGTTTTTCGGCTCACCGTATCCCGTGACATGTGATGCTCCGTTGATCCAGCAGTACTCCGGGTAATCCATATAGACCCATCCGTAAACCTCCGCCGTCACATCGGGATCGCCGCCTTTTGTGATGATGGTTTCCTGGTGTTCCGCGATTCCCTGCACCAGTTCGCGGTAAATCATCTGTCTGTTTTCATCGAGCTGGCTGTAATAATACCGCTTCGCCAGCTCCTCCTCATCTGTATTTTCCGCCTGAAACTGTGTTGCGCCATTCTCTGACAGACCATTGTTTTCGTCTGCCGTCTGTGAAGCAGTGCTGCTGTCCGCTCCGCTTCCGTTCTGCGCGGGATCGCTCTCATCAAACTCTCCGAATACCAGATAAGCCGCCAGCAGGGCAAGCATAAGCGGAAGCAGCGCCCGCAGCGGTCTCTTCCGTCTTCGTCTGTGTCTTCTCTTTGCCATTCTTCTTTTCTCCCAGATACGTTAAAACGCCGTCACACAGTGCATCCGCCACCTTTTTCTGGTACTCCTTTGTGTTCAGGAGCGCTTCTTCCTCCGGATTTGAGAGGAATCCGCACTCGCAGATCACCAGCACTGCGTCTGTCTTCTTCAGCATGTAATACGTTTTGTTTCCCTTGGCTTTCCTGTGATTCGCCGGATCGAGCCCCGCGACCAGTGCAGCCTGCATGCAGAGCGCCAGTTTTTCGCCTTCTTTTGAATCCGTATAATAAAACACCTGCGCCCCTTTGACCGCCGCATCCGGGTAGCTGTTCTGGTGAATGCTGATCACACAGTCCGGCTTTTTTTCATGAATCAGCTGCACGCGCCGCTGCAGATCCTGCACTTTCGCATTCACGGCTCCCGGATCGGAGAGATCATTCTCCCCTTCCCGCGTCATCACCACAAGGATTCCCTGCTTTTCCAGCTTCTTTTTCAGCAGACGGGCAATCGCAAGGTTGATGTCCTTTTCTTTGACACCGTTTGCCCCGATTTTGCCGGGATCGTCGCCGCCGTGGCCGCTGTCCAGCACCACTACTTTTGTGGCTGCCTTCTGTGCTGCCACCAGCCGTGCGCCCTCGCGGGACAGAACATACGCCGCCGAAAGCAGAATCACCGCCATCAGCCATTCCAGTTTTTTCCCTTTTTCCAAATAAAAAGCCCCCTGCTGCAAATTTCCTTTCTTGGTCATTTTATGCAGCAGCGGGGCAGGTTACAACTCTTATTGCTTCCGGTTACTCTTCCTCATCTTCTTCATCATGCGCGCGATTCGGGATTTCATCCTCTTCTTCGTCGTTGTCATCATCAAGATAATCCGGCTCATTTTCGAAATCGATGACTGCGGAATTTTCGACGATTTCGTCTTCTTCCTCTGCTTCTTCTGCGGTATCTTCACGGTCTGGCTCTGCGGCTGTTTCTTTTGCCTCTCCGGGAAAGATACTTTTTACCGGATCTTTCATGAAGGTTTCCACTTCCGATGCAGAACGTTTCATCTCCTCACGCATTTTTTCGATGCCGGCAAAGGTCTCCTCAAAAATTCTGCGATTCTTCTCGAGTACACTCGTCATGGTTTCCATCTCGGCGTAAATCTTCTGGTATCTGGTGTTGGCTTTCTGCAGCTCCGCGTCCATATGGCTCTGGATTTCTTCTGCTTCGGCCTGCAGTTTTTCTTCATAAACAGCAGCCAGTTCCTCGCCCTTCTGACGTGCGCTCTCTACCATGTATTCGCACTGTTCCTTCGTCTCGCGGCGCTGCTTTGCACAGGATTCCTTTGTCTCTTCCCGCTGTTTCCGGCAGGACTCGTTTGTCTCCTCTCTCTTTTTGCAGCACGCCTCATCCGTTTCCTCCGTTTTCTCGCGGCAGGACTCGTCCGTTTCTTCGGTTTTCCGGCGGCAGGCTTCCTCGGTCTCTTCTTTTAGCTTTCTGCAGCTCTCCTCTGTTTCCTGTGTCAGTTTTTTCGCTTTCACCTGTGCCTCAAACACAAGGCCGCTGATGCTGTCATAATTGTCGATATAGCTCTGGTATTTCTCATGAATATTTTTTTCGAGCTCCTCGATTTTATCCTCACGCTCGCGGATCTTGCGGTTCAGCTTCTCGATTTCCTGCTCTTTTTCCTCGATCTTCGCTTCCAGTTTCTTCTGAGCGGCATACGCCTGATCTTTCAGGTTCTGCACTTTCGTCATGACATCGTCCTTATCGAAACCGCCCATCAGCGTTGTTTTAAATAATTCTTCGTGATTGTTTTCTGACATGTATACTCCTCCTTCGTGCCCGGGCTTTTATCATTCCCCTTATCCTTCCCGGACTCCTCGTCAACTGTTTGTTTCAATATATTCTGAAATCAGACTCCAGACGTCTGCGCACTCGAATCCGAGCTTCCACTCTGCCACCCCGGCGAGATCAGCGCTTTGGATCACTTTCAGTTTTTCCTCCATGGACTGCTCATCCTCCATCCAGATCGTGTATCTGGCATCGGAAGTTTCTACCGTTGCCACATTCTGGCCAAGGGATGCATCCCAGGTTTCTGTCATCTGATTCTCTTTGGCATAGTTTTTGGCGCCATCCATGCCCAGCACCTCGCTGGTAATGGCGCTCTGTCCGAACTTTTCCGTCCAGACACGGGTATAAAACGGGATTCCGCAGATCACCTGATCGGCAGGCATCACCCGCGTCATCTCCTCCACGGCCTGCTGTACGAACGGGAGGGATGAAACAGAGCCTGCCTCCTCGCTTCCCGCGAAATGCTCGTCATAGGCCATGACAATCATATAGTCCACAAATCTTGCCTGCTCGCCGCGCTGATAATACATCGTGTAAGCCTGCGGTACCGGCGTATCGACCGACACCACAAGATTCTGTGCATGCGCCGCGCTCGTCAGTTCCCGCAGAAACTGCAGGTAATGCGGGATTCCGGCCTCTTTCAGATTCTCGAAATCCACGTTGATGCCGTCCATGCCGCACGATGCTGCCTCGGCGAGCAGCTGCTCAATGATTCTACTGCGCACGGATGCGTAGGCAAGATCGGTTGTTTCGTCAAATGCTTCATTAAAGTTATCAATCAATCCCCAGACTTCCCGTCCCGCTTCATGCGCCAGTTTCACGTAATCGGCGCTCGCAAGGCTGGAAATCGTACCGGTTTCGTCTGTCACGGAAAACCAGGTCGGTGAAATCACGTTCACGCCGGTCATTTCTGCTGTCATCTCTGCCATCGCGTCGTTCGACTCGGTCGATGTGCTCTGATGCCAGACCAGATTGATTTTGTGATCCCGTGTAATTCTTTCATAGGAATCTTTCTTTGCCGTCCGCGCTTCGATGTCCTCCGGCTCGGAGATATCCTCTGTCTGGATGTAGCCGGTATAGCCGTCCGCCGTCATGACTTTGCACCAGTTGTCCAGATTTTCCAGATACAGCAGGGTGTCACCCTTCTGTACATCCGCAAGAATCAGACTCTTGATGCCGCCTTTCTGGCGCACCTGCGCGGTGTCTGACTGTACCGTCGCCTGCTCCACTCCGTCCCATTCATTCCGGATTACAACACGGTTGGGATCGCTGTAATATGCATAGTCGAGATCTGTGTATTCTTTTACGACATCCAGCGAAATGTAAACCGTTCCGTCGCTCTCCTGCTGTACGGCAGGCTGTCCGCCCGGTGTTTTGGCAACGGCCGCATCGCCCGGAAGCAGTGTCTGCACGCCGCCGCTCGTTGTAAGCAGGATTCCTTTTGTTTCTTCATCCCAGTAGAAGCAGCTGTTCAGCTGGGATTCTACATATGTGTACGCCGCATACGGCTCTCCTCCGATAAGGACGGCCTGCTCTTCCAGAAGTTCTCCGTTCTGGATCAGCGCAACGCTGTTTTCGTCTGTCAGGTTAAAATATTCGTTCCCGGCCATGTATTCGGTTCCGGGTTTATATCGGTTTATCAAAAATGAAACAATGCCTGCTGCACCGACTAGCACGATCAGAATCAGTACGACCAGTACCGGCGCTGCTTTTTTCTTCTGTTGCTCCTTCATGTGTTCTTTTCCCCTTTTCTTCGCTCTGAAGATCTCCCCACTTGCGCCCATTATAACAAAAAAAATACCCAATAGCAACCGTTATGCGCAAGGGAACCGCATGCGAGTCAGAAAGTATCGTTACAGTTCACTGGTTCCCAGCGAACTGTAACATTCGCAGCCCTCATTTAAAGTTTTGCTTCGCAAAAGGAGGGCTGCTCACACCTGAATCATGTTCTTACGCAGCGAAACAGCAGGTGTTTCACTGCTGATTGAACAGTAACGAAAGTATCGTTGCTTTTTGCTATTGGGTATTTTTCAAAAAATCTGTTTAAAAAGTTTTGTCGATTGTTTGTTTCATGGCTTATTTGCAGTTGTGACGTACAAAAAAGAAAGCCCCATAGATCCGTATGAAATACTTTTGTTTTTAGTTTCAATGATCATGTTTCACGGGGACGCCTTCTTATCCGATCCGTTTTTTCTGTGCCTGCTTCTGGCCGGAGTATGCACCCTCCGGGCAGAAGCAAAGGTTTCCCCAACTCCTATTATACTTCAAGCCGGGGGAATTACAAATAAAGTTTGTCCCTTCATTTCTGAAAAAATTATGCGAAATGTAAAAAAAATCTTAAGTTCTTTACTTCTTTCCGTGATGTGTTATACTATATTGTAAGCAGCCCTATTTATATAAGTAAAGAGTAATTAAGGACGTGAGAGTTATGAAAATAGAAAAAATCAATGATAACAAGATCCGCTGCACACTGACCAGCGCCGATCTTGCCGAAAGAAATTTAAAGCTCAGCGAACTGGCTTACGGCACGGAAAAGGCCCGCAGCCTGTTTCAGGATATGATGCTTGAAGCCAACCAGCAGTTCGGCTTCAATGTGGATAATGCCCCGCTCATGGTCGAGGCCGTTCCGGTGGCTCCGGACAGCATTGTCCTCATTATCACCAGAGTCGAGGATCCACAGGAGCTCGACACCCGCTTCGCCAAATTTGCTCCATCCGGCGACGATACGGACGGACCGGAACCGGTACAGTATTCCGGCGCGGACGACATCATCGACCTGTTCCACAAGCTCTGCGATGTGAAGAACAAGGCACAGGAAATCGCAAAGAAAGCGGCACAGAAGGAAAACGAAAAAGAGCCTGCAGCATCCGAGGAAAAGAATGTGGATCTGGTACGCACCTTCCACTTCTCAACCCTCGACGATGTCATCAGCTCCGCAAAAGCGCTGAACCAGTATTTTACCGGCAGCAATTCCCTCTATAAGAACACGGCAGATGCCAACTATCAGCTCGTTCTGCACCAGTCCGGCTGCAAACCGGAAGAATTCAACAAGGTCTGCAACATTCTTTCCGAGTACGGCAGACAGGAATCCTTCTCCCTGGCCGCTGAAGCATTTCTGCTGGAACATGGAAATGCAATGGTAAAAGAGAATGCTCTGCAGGAGCTGGCTTCTCTGTAAGTTTTGAAACGTATGTATAAAAAAAGGAAGTCCGCGAAGGACTTCCTTTTTTGTACGTTCCGTACAAATTACTCTTCTGTGATAGCCTCGGTTGGACATACGCTTGCGCATGTTCCGCACTCAACGCATACATCCGGGTTGATTTCGTAATGGGAATCTCCCTCAGCGATAGCCTCTACTGGACATTCTCCAGCGCAGGTTCCGCAGCTTACACATTCGTCTGTGATTACATATGCCATGATCTTATCCTCCTTGTAGATTTTTTGGCCCTTTCGGTACTATCCACATTGTAAACGATTGCCCCCTGAAATACAAGTACAAAATTATAAACATTCTATAATCTTATGAATTTGTTCTTGCATTCCCCCCGGGGGTACGCTATAATCAAAATAGCCGTCAAAATCGGAACGACGGGTATATACACATTTAAAGGAGGAACTTTAAGATGGCAAAGATCTCGAAAGACATGACAATCGGCGAGTTAATCGCAATGGATACAAATATCATCGGAATCCTGATGGGAGCCGGCATGCACTGCATCGGCTGCCCTTCTGCACAGGGTGAGTCCCTGGAAGAAGCAGCTATGGTTCACGGCCTGGACGCTCAGGTTCTGGAAGACCAGATCAACGATTATCTGGCTGCAAAATAAGCCGGATTTCCGCGTGGATCCAAAAAGAACGCCTCTCACAGGCGTTCTTTTTTTCTGTCCGATTTACCCATTGTTCCGATAGCCCCGTTTTGCTTTCGTCCGTTTTCCTTTCTGCTCCAGCGTCGCCGCTGCTTCTCTCCGGCTCTGCTGGTGGCGGCGGATCGCCTCATCCACACGGCGGCTCCGCTCTTCCTGGCGCCGCTTCTGTATCATCTGATCGAGCAGACGGCCGAGCACGCGGTAAAACTCCGTCTGACGCTCCTCCTCTTCCTGCCGCATCACAGTGTCCGCCAGCTGTTCTGCTTCCCGCTCGGGCAGAAGATCGACAACCACCTCCGGCACTTCGTCCGCTTTTCCCGGTATTGCCGGATCCGGCTTCTCCTTTGCCGTCTCTGCCGCTTCCGCCGGAAACGCTTTGATCTCCGCCGTTGCCTGCACCAGCTTCGGCATCAGCTCGCGGATCGCTTTCAGGTGAAGCCCCTTTTTCTTCAGTTCCCGGATTCCCAGAAAAATCTGAATGTCCTGCGCAGTATAGCAGCGGTGTCCCAGCGAATTGCGGTGGATTTCCATGCCGAGCTCGTCCTCCCAGTACCGGAGCACATGCGCTTTCTCCCCGGTCAGCTTCTCCGCCTCCGTGACCAGATACGTTCTATTTTCCATACGGCAGCCACTCCCTTCTTCCCTTTATTATAGGATCTGTTATCCCCTGCCGCAAGAAAATCTCATCGTAATATTCCGACAAATTCATACAATTATACACAAAAAACGTGCCGCAGGACTATCCCACGACACGTTCTGACACATAAAATATTTTCTTTTATCTCTCTGCATTCGCAAATTTCGTATAATCCGGCAGCCAGACCAGATTGACGGTTCCGATCGGGCCGTTTCGCTGTTTGGCGATGATGATTTCCGCGATTCCCTTATTCTCGGAATCCTTATTATAGTAATCATCTCGATAGATAAACATAACAACGTCGGCATCCTGCTCGATCGCTCCCGACTCACGCAGGTCGGAAAGCATCGGACGGTGGTCGGTACGCTGCTCAACAGCCCGGGAAAGCTGGGACAGTGCAACAACCGGCACATTCAGCTCTCTCGCGAGTGCTTTTAAGGAACGGCTGATATCCGAAATCTCCTGCTGACGCGATTCCGAGGAGCTCTTTCCGCTTCCCGACATCAGCTGCAGGTAGTCAATGATGATGATATCAAGACCGTGCTCCAGCTTGTATTTGCGGCATTTCGACCGCATCTCTCCGATCGAGATACCAGGTGTATCGTCGATCATCAGTCGGGATTCACCGATCATGCCGGCGCTCTCGATCAGCTTGCTCCATTCGTCGTCTTTCAGGTTTCCGGTTCTCAGATGCTGGGAATCTACTTTCGACTCCATCGAGAGCAGACGGTTCATCAGCTGCTCCCGCGACATCTCGAGACTGAAAATCGCAACGGCTTTGTCTTTCTTAAACGCCATATACTGCGCAATATTGAGGACAAACGCCGTTTTACCCATAGACGGACGTGCCGCAATCAGGATAAAGTCAGAGTTCTGCAGACCCGATGTCTTGTAGTCCAGATCCGTGAATCCGGTCGGAATACCCGTGACATTTCCCTTCGTCTTCGATGCACGCTCGATGTTCTCCAGCGTATTGATGACAACCTGGCGGATCGGCATGAAGTCTCCGGAATTCCGCTGGCCCAATAACTGGAACATCTTCTTTTCCGTCTCCTCCATGATGACTTCCACCGGCTCTTTGTTCAGATAGCAGTCATTCTCAATCTCTTCTGTCAGCTTAATGAGACGGCGCAGCACCGCTTTCTCGCTGACGATGTTCGCATAATGGCGCACATTCGCCGAAGTCGGCACCGCATTTAAAAGATCGCGGACAAACTCCATCGAACTGATCTCCGGCGGAACATCCTTTTCACGCAGGCGGTTCTGCAGGGTGACCAGATCGACCGGTTTTCCCTCATTGAACAGCTCCACCATGGCATCAAAAATGACGCCGTACTGGTGCTGGTAAAAATCGTCGCTCGTCAGGATTTCCGATGCCGCCATGATGGCTTCGCGCCCCATCAGCATGGAACCGATGACCGACTGCTCCGCCTCGATGCTGTGCGGAAGGATTCGTTTAATCAGTGCTTCTTCCATAGAATTATGCTTCTTTTACGATAACTTTCAGCTTTGCAGTTACTTTGGTATGCAGGCGGATCGGCACTTCTGTCGTTCCAAGAACCTTGATCGGGTTCGGAAGCTGCATTTTCTTTTTGTCGATGTCGTATCCGAGCTGCTCTTTTGCTGCCTCAGCGATCTCTTTTGCCGATACGCTTCCGAATACTTTTCCGCCTTCACCGACTTTGATGGCTACGGTAACCTGTTTTTCCTCGATCTCTTTTGCGAAAGCCTGTGCCTCGGCAAGCTGCTCTGCTGCCACTTTGTCCTCGTGTGCTTTCTGCAGTTTCAGTTCATTCAGGTTCTTTGCGGTTGCCTCGATGCCAAGCTTTTTCGGCAGAAGCATGTTTCTTGCATATCCGTCACTTACGTTTACAGTCTGTCCTTTTTTACCAAGTGCTTTTACGTCTTCCAGTAAGATAACTTTCATATCAGATTTCTCCTCCATCCTGCATTTCTGTTAAGGTTGATTTTAGGAGGCTGCGCGCCCCCTCCAGATCGACGGTCTCGAGCTGGCATCCCGCCATATTCAGATGACCGCCGCCGCCCATCCGCTCCATGATGATCTGTACATTGACCTCATCGATCGCGCGGGCGCTGATATAGATCACGCCTTTATACTCGGTCAATACAAAGGACGCCTTGACACCGACAATGTTCAGCAGCTCGTTCGCCGCTTGTGCTCCGACCACCGTCGGGCTGTCCACATAGTCGCTCGGGCATTCGGAAATCGCGAACTGGCCGCGGAACAGCTCCGCATTGCGGATCGTCTCTCCTCTTGCCTTGTAATCGTTCATATCCTCACGGAACAGCTTGCGCACACGCGTCACATCCGCACCGCAGCGGCGCAGGAACGCTGCCGCCTCGAACGTGCGGACACCTGTTTTCTGCATAAAGTTGTCGGTATCGATCATGATGCCGGCATAGATGCTGTCCGCCTCCACGTTCCGGATGCGGATTCCCTCGGTAAAATACTGGAGAATCTCGGCAACCATCTCGCTCGCGGATGATGCATACGGCTCAATATAGGAAAGCACCGAGTTGCGGATCGTATCGCTTCCCTGCCGGTGATGATCCAGCACGACGATCATTTTCGCCATGTACAGCAGATCCTCACACTGTGTGATGCTCGGCTTGTTCGTATCGACCACAACGAGCAGCGTGTTGTCGTCCATGATCTCTTTCGCCTCATGATTATTGACAAACATGTCCGCCTCATAATCCTGGTTGTCGCGGAACGTATTCATCAGCGGAATAATCGAGCTGGTCGGGTTGTCGATGACGATGTACGCTTTTTTATTCAGCGTTTTCGCCGCACGGTAGATACCGATGGCCGCACCGAACGAATCGGCATCCGGCAGGCGGTGTCCCATGACAACGACCTTCTCTTTCGTGTTCATAAACTCTTTCAGCGCGTGCGCCTTGACGCGGGCTTTGACTCTCGTATTCTTTTCCACAGCCTGCGTTTTTCCGCCGAAATACTGAATCTTCGAACCGTCCTTTAAAACGACCTGATCGCCGCCCCGGCCAAGAGCCAGGTCGATCGCGATTTTCGCATACTCGGAGTTTTTCGCAAACGATCCAGCATCTGCTCCGATACCCATACTGATTGTGACCGCCATCTCGTTTCCGATGTTGATGGTCTTGACGTCCTCGAGGATATCGAACTTTTTCTCTTTCAGTTCATTTAACGAACTCCGGCGCATGACCACGATGTATTTGTCGTTCTCATACCGCTTCACCAGTCCATCGAGATCGTTGAAATATTTGTTGATCTTTCGCTCGACCAGTGCGGTCAGAAGGGAACGGCGGACCTCCTCGACGCTCTCCAGCGCCTCGTCGTAGTTGTCCAGATACAGAAGACCGGTGACCATCGTTTCGTCCTCGAATTTCCGCATATACTCGCGGAGCTCCGTCTCATCGAACAGATACAGTGCCTGAATAAAATAGCCTTTGATATCTGTGTTGATCATCTCCGAATTCTGGATCAGCTCGTCGATGCAGACGCTTTTTACATGGGCACGGAAATTCTTTTCGCCGTAAGCCACGTTGATGTCGGTCTCCTCCTCATTTTTCGGCAGCCGCTCGACCGTCAGCTCCGGAAAAATGGTGGCGATACATTTATGATACTGTGTATCCTTCCCTGTGATTTTTGTAAACTCTTTGTTGACCCAGAGAAGTTTTCCCTGCGAATCCATAACGGCATAGGGCAGCGCCAGTTCCTGGATCAGATGCTTCTGAACCTGGCCGTATTCGGTCGCAAAGGTAATCAGCTCGTTGATCACCTGCGGACGCTGTCTGTAATAGAGAACTGCGGCTGCGATCACATAGACTGCAAAAAACAGCGTGAACCACATTCCTGCCATCACATCCACAAAATACATGCCGATATTCATCACAAGCATCAGGATGGACAAAATCAGCGGCCATCGAAGATAGCTCCGCAATTGGCCGCTCAACTTCATTTTGCTTTTCATTTCCTAACACCTTTCCAACGTTGCGTGTTGTATTTCGCTCCTGTCCTTCCGATTATACCACTTTGACCTGTACTTTGGCAACAAGATACTTCTGGATACAAAAAAGGTACCCGCCCTTTTCGGGCAGATACCTCCATTTATTTACCGATTCAAAATGAACGTTCGGACAGTGCTTAGCGCAAGTCAGAATCAATCATCTACGTACGGCATAATAGCCATATGTCTTGCTCTCTTAACGGCTACTGTTACTGCTCTCTGATGTTTTGCGCAGGTTCCAGTTACACGTCTCGGCAGGATTTTACCACGCTCGGATACATATTTTTTCAGTTTAGCTGCATCCTTGTAGCTGATCTCTTCTCCACCACAGAAAACACAAACTTTTCTTCTTCTGCGGGCCGGTCTTCTGGAAGCTGGTCTTTCACTATTATTATAAGCCATGATCAATCTCTCCTTTTCTATCAATTAAATGGCAATTCTTCGTCAATGCCATCGGGAATATTCATAAAACCATCGGCACTGCCCAGGTCAGATGTATTCGCGGACGGAGCCGGATTGTTATGCTGCGGTGCGGAGTATCCTCCGTTGTTTCCGCCTGCATTTTTGCTCTCTGCAAACTCCTGCTCTTCTACAACTACGTCTGTCGTGTAGACCTTCTGGCCTTCACGGTTGGTGTAGCTTCCGGTCTGAATGCGGCCGGTGATGGCGATCTTCGTTCCCTGACGCAGGTATTTCTCTGCAAATTCTGCCTGGCGGCCGAAAGCAACGCATCCGATAAAGTCTGCGGTTGCGGAATCGCCGTCTCTGCGGAATCTGCGGTCAACAGCCAGTGTATAACGGGCTACCGCTGTGGAGTTCTCTCCAGCAGAGTATCTGACGTCGGGATCTCTGGTCAATCTTCCCATCAATATAACTTTATTCATTCGCTTACCTCTTAAGCTTCCTTTTTAACGACTAAGTATCTCAGTACGTTATCCATAATACGCATATGGCTCTCGATCTCTGCCGGAGCTGTTGCGTCTGCTTCAAACTGAATAAAGTAGTAATATGCTTCACGCATATGCTGAATTTCGTATGCAAGGCGTTTTTTGCCCCACTCTTCTACTTCGCCAACTGTTCCGCCGTAACGGGTTACATAACCTTTGGCTTTCTCAACTACAGCTGCGCGTTCCTCTTCTTCAAGTTTTGCATTCACAACCAGTGCTAATTCGTACTTGTTCATGCTTTACCTCCTTTTGGACTTTTTGGCACCCCATTTTCATTATGGGGAGCAAGGAATTATTTTTATACGTCACAATTTGTTATTTTAACATAAAAAAGGGCTTATAGCAAGCCCTTTTTCGCGTGTTTTCTTGTTTTTTTCACGATATTACGCATCTTTTTTTCGTAATCCGCGGGTGTTTTTCTCGACCAGCTTGCGTGCTACCATGATCTGGTGGCCGCAGCCGGTGCATTTGAGACGGAAATCTGCGCCGACACGCAGGATTTCCCACTCGCTGCTGCCGCACGGATGCGGCTTTTTCAGTTTTACAATATCGCCTACTTCGTAATGTTCTGCCATGTTTCTTCCGCCTTATATTTTCTAATTAAAATCTATCTTACTTTGATGCTGCCGAGCACCTGCCCGATCGGCTGCTGGATCAGAAGATCCGCGTTTTTATCCATCGGCGTTGCGCCCTTGTTGATGAGAACCAGCGCATCGCCCTCAAAATACTGGAGAAGGCCTGCCGCCGGATAAACCGCAAGTGACGTTCCGCCGACAATCAGAAGATCTGCCGCCGCAATCGAGCGGATCGCACCGTCGAGCACTTTCTCATTCAGACTCTCCTCGTAGAGTACGACATCCGGTTTGATCATGCCTCCGCATTTTTCACATCTTGGAACGCCGCTGCTCCTTCTCACCAGCTCTGTATCGCAGAATGCCCCGCATTTCATACAGTAATTGCGGTGTATGCTTCCGTGCAGTTCATACACTACTTTACTTCCCGCCGCCTGATGCAGTCCGTCAATGTTCTGCGTCACAACCGCTTTTAATTTTCCCGCCGCTTCCAGCTCTGCAAGTTTCTTATGCGCCGCGTTCGGTTTCGCGCCGACCGGAAGCATTTTGTCGCGGTAAAAGGCATAAAACTTTTCCGGGTACCGCAGGAAATAGCTGTGGCTTAAAATTGTCTCCGGCGGAACGTCATACTTCTGATGATAAAGGCCATCCACGCTCCGGAAATCCGGAATCCCGCTCTCCGTGGACACGCCCGCGCCGCCGAAGAATACGATATTTTCATGCGTATCAATCAATCTCTGCAGTTCTTCGATTTTTCTTTCCTCTTCCATCTGTCATTCCTCCTCCTGACCAATCATTACCGGTTCCGCCGCACGCCCAGAACGACGAACCGTCCAGTCGTATCGCTCGCCGCACAGGTGGACAGCACAATAATATGGCTGTTTTCATCCATCTCCGGCTGCTCCACCGGGATCTCTGACCGCGCCGCCATGGTATTCAGATACTGTACAAACGCTTCACCCCCGCCGGAATACAGCGTGTAGACATCACTGTCTGCCTCCGTATAAAAGGCAGAAAAAATCTGGTACACATCGTTTGATTCCGGCGTCAGCATCCAGAAATAGACGCTGTCCCTATATTTTTCCTGCTCCTTCATCTGTTTCAATTTTCCGAACATGGAGAGATTCTTCATATTATGACCGTAAACGATTGTGTTTCCATCACTGAAATCACCCTGATTCTGGTAATCGAGGAAAATGGAACCCGCAAAGTTGCTCGTTCCCTCATACGTCGTATGAAGATACGCAACATTGTCCGGCCCCTGTACGACCGGGTAACTGATGTCGAGAGCTTCGATATAAAGCCATCCCTTCACATCCGGGTTAATCGCTTTTAAGGATTCAAAATCGACGGCAAGCGGCGGTTCTGTCGGATACGACAGTGGTTCCGGCTCCGGTTCGGAAGGCTCCGCCGGTTCGGATTCCGCCTGTGGCTCCTCTGTTTTCGTCGTTGCCGGTGTCTCTGGTGTTTTTGTAATTTCCGTCGTATACTGCTGCAGATCCCGGTATTCATCCGTGCCGGTCTTGTAATCCAGGTAAATGCCGATCAGCTTGTACCCGGAAAAGCAGAAAACAGCAAGTGCCGCTAAAAATACCAGAGTCCAAAGCGGATTGCCGCGTTTTTTCTGTTTCTTTTTCTGTTTTCCCATGCGTCTCCTTTATCACTTTTTTACTGTCTGAGCTGTTTTCTCGAAGCGCTCTGAATTTGTCTCAATTATAAGCGTGCCCCTTTCTTTTGTCAACTTATGCCCCCGGAAAAGGATTGCACCCGCCCCCATCTTATGATAGACTAAAAGTCGACTGACAAGTCACTTGTGAATACAGTAACACACCACATACATGAGGAGGAATTCCATATGCGAACAATCAAAAAAGTCGCCTCGCACATCTTCATTGATGGCTTCGGCGGCATGACGCAGGGTCTTTTTGCAACCCTGATTATTGGTACGATGATTCAGCAGATCGGTCTTCTGATCGGCGGTTCGACCGGAAATGTGATCTATCTGCTTGGAAAAGCTGCCGCAGCCCTGACAAGTGCCGGTATCGGTGTCGGCGTGGCAGTGAAATATGGGGAAAGCCCGCTTGTCACGGTTTCTGCAGCCGTCGCCGCCATGGTCGGCGGTTATGCCGGCAAGATCACCGGCGGCACATTCTTTGTGGACGGAAATGCCGTTCTGGCAGGACCTGGCGAACCGCTCGGCGCTTTCATCGCAGCTTTCGCAGGCATCACCTGCGGCCATCTGGTTTCCGGCAAGACCAAGGTTGATATCATCGTGACACCGGTCATCACCATCGGAGCCGGTTCCGTTGTCGGACTGCTCGTCGGACCGCCGATCTCCCAGATGATGACAGGCCTTGGAAGCATCATCAACTGGGCAACGGAACAGCGGCCGTTCATCATGGGCATCGTTGTTTCGGTCGTCATGGGTATGGTTCTGACACTGCCGATCAGCTCCGCTGCACTCGGCATCATTCTGAATCTTTCCGGTCTTGCCGCCGGTGCCGCAACGATCGGCTGCTGCTGCAACATGGTCGGATTCGCGGTTGCAAGTTATCGGGAAAACAAATTCGGCGGCCTTGTCGCACAGGGTCTTGGAACCTCGATGCTCCAGGTGCCGAACATCATGCGTCATCCACTGATCTGGCTGCCCGTCATCTTCTCGAGTGCGATTTTAGGACCCGTCTCCACAATCCTCGCCAATATGCAGAATAATGCAACGGGAAGCGGCATGGGTTCCGCAGGTCTTGTCGGACAGATCACAACGTATCAGACGATGATCGCTTACGATGATCCGAAGCTCGTCATCATCAAAATCATTCTGCTCCACTTCGTGCTTCCGGCTGTGATCACCTTGTTCTTCTCAGAGGTATTCCGCAAGGCAAACCTGATCAAATCCGGCGATATGGCTTTGAATCTGTAATCTGTATTTTTAAAAGGGAATGGAACTGCGCATCCGGCAGCTCCATTCCCTTTTTTATCCACATTTCTCTTCTGATTTTTTCTGTTTTTACACCGTTTCTTCTGCGTTTTCCGCATTTTCCACTGCCGCGGCCGATTCAGCTTCCGCTGCCGCTTCTTCTGTCTCCGTTTCTTCCCCCGGCCGCACGCGGTGTGCCTCTACCATTGGCTCAATGGTCTGTGCCATCAGCAGATGGATCATGTCAAGGCTCCGCTCGCGGAACCGCGACGGCAGAAGCGGTGCGATCGCCACATCCGTCACGAGGGATTCAAGGCCCTCGATAATCAGATCCTTGCCCGGCGTCTCATTCCACTCCAGTCTGATCCGCTCGAAATCACGCTGGAAAATGATTTTGACCCTCCGTCTTGCGGCCTCTTCCAGAAATGCAAACTCAAGCTTCAGCACCAGTTCGCCGTCTTCATTCTCCGCAAACTGTCCCGTCGTTCCGAGCAGATACGATTCCTCGTTTTCCACCCATTCTACAACTTTGGACCCCGTAAGACCGATCTCAATGCGCTGTGTTTTTTCTCCCTCGGTCAGCGCTACAAAGAAACGGCCTTTTTCATAGAAGAAACCGATGCGGCGGATGCCGTCGGAAAAGTTGTTGTGGAAGACCTGCAGCGTCAGCGGAAACATGCCGACATGCGTGTCTTCCATTTTATATTCTTTTCCGTGCAGAAGCTGCGCCATGTCGATCTGACGCGGTGTTCCGCTGTTCCGCGGCCCCGGTGTTCTCCGCTTCCAGCCGCCGCGCAGGATTCTTCCCGGTGTCTCTTTCGCGCCCTCCAGATCACGGCAGGTCTGCACCAGCTTCTGATATGCCATCGGGCTTTCCGCCTCGCCGGATTTCAGCTCTGCACCAAATTCCGCGCCGAAATACTTCCGCACAATGTCGAGCATCTCACACGTCTGGAACAGCTCGTTGCTGCCCGCATTCGTCACAATCACCACGCCGGTATCCGGATAACCGAGCACGTTCTGCCCCAGCATGCCATTGAACGCAAAGCTGCCCGGCCGCTCCTCCATCCAGACCTGGTAACCATAGCCATATTTTCCCATCTTTTCCGGCGGTGTCGCATGAACGGAGGTGGACGCTGCGACCCATTCCGCCGGGACGATCTGTTTTCCTTCGAATTTTCCGCCGTTCACGTACATCACCCCGAGCTTGGCCGCGTCCTCCGGGCACAGGAAGAGGCCCCAGCCGCCTTTCGTAATCCCTGCCGGGCAGCTCTCCCAGAAAACTTTCCGGATGCCGAGAGGCTCAAACAGACGCGGCCGCAGGTAATCTACCATTTTCATGCCGGTGCGCTCCTGTATGATTGCAGACAGCAGATACGTGTTCATACTGTTGTACTCAAACGCTTCGCCCGGCGTTCCCTTGACCGGCGCATTTAAGAAGCTGTCCACCCAGTCGTTGCCGGAAACAACGCCCATCTCGTTGAACTGTACGCCGCTCTTCATCGTCAGAAGATGCTTCACGGTCAGATTCGGGCGCAGGATCTTCTGCAGCAGACCGTTTCGTTTTTCAAAAATATCATAGACGTTCTCGTCCAGGGAAAGTTTTCCTTCACTGATCAGAAAACCAGCCGCCATGCCAGTGATGCTCTTACACATAGAATACGTCGCATGCCAGATGCCGCTGCGGTATGGGGCGAAATTGCATTCGCAGATGACATGTCCGTTCCGCAGGACCAGCAGATGATGCATGTCCGTATGGCGCGCAGCGGCGAGCTCACGAAGCATCTGCGTCAGCTTTTCCGATGAGATGCTCTCGCTCTCCGGCACCACGCGCGGAAAATACGTTTCCGGAGATGCAAAATCCCCGAACGCTTCCTTCTGCGGCGCAAAGTCCGTCTTTCCCATATGTCCTGTCGTCCCACTCATAAATCCCCAGATCATTTCCATTGCGGTTAACTGTTCTTTCGCTGCCATGTACGATGCCTCCTGTCTCATGCGGTTGGATTTCCCTGTTTTTCCAGTTTTCCTCATTATATCCAGATTCCTTGAAAATCGCAATGCTTCTTCTGATAAAAAAGAACCGACATAGAAATCTGTATTTCAATTTCTGCCGGTTCTTTTCCGTGTGTGATTTTTTTATTTTACTTTAGCTTACTCATTCCAGAGTTTCATACGCTCCTGATAATTCTGCGTGATAACTTTTTCTACATCTTCCAGTCCTGCGTCATTCATTTCGGAAATCATCTTGTCGTACTCTTCCATTGCCGCATCGTGGCTGTCTGCATTCACAATCTTCGGATATTCCTGATCGTAGATATCCTGGATTTTCTGCCATTTCAAGCCATCCGGAGTGCTTCCTGCCGGGGTAAGGCCTGCAAATTCTGCGGTATCCCATCTGTCGTTCTCACCAAAGTGATTCATAGCCACCTGCCGGGTCTCTTTTACTTTATACTGTGATACATCGTATGGAGTTCCGTCTGTACCATTTCCGTTCTTTACAAACCAGGTCCATTTGCGGACGCCGGTATCCAGTTTTGTTTTGTCAAAATCCGTCTGGAATCCTTCAATCAGATCATCGTTCGGAACGTGTTTTCCATCTTCCATATTCCAGTTGGTTCCCTCAATACCCCACATCAGAAGATACTGTCCTTCTTCGCTTGCAAGGTAGTTGATCATCTTCATGGCTGCTTCCGGATTTTTACAATTCTTGGTGATCGCGATTGCATCCCAGCCAAGTGTACTTCTTCCGGAGTAAGTAGTTTCATCTGCACTGATTCCGTTTCCAAGGATTTTATAGGAATAGAATTTTGCATCTTCTCCTACAGAAGAAGCAAGTGCTGTATTTGCTGCATCGGTATCCCAGTAGGAAGCAAAGGTACTGAATACGTTGCCTGCAGACAGTTTCTGCGTCCACTGATTTTTCTTGTTGACAACCCACTCTTTGTCCAGAAGGCCTTCGGTATACAGTTCATTGGCAAAGGACATCATCTCTTTGAAGTTTGGTGCTTTGGCAACATGTTCCAGATTGTCCCCATCCTGATAATATGTTTTCAGACCATACATTCCTTTTAATGTTCCATCGTAGTTTTTGGATTCTGCATCAAAGGTAATGGCAATACTCTCTTTTCCGTCAATGGTCGGATGAAGTTCTTTGAATTTCTTACAAATGTCAATATACTCTTCCTGTGTAAATGGCTCATCGCTGTCTGCGCGGTCTTTTCCAACGATTTCGCACAGATAATCATAGCGCATCAGAACACCGGCTACCGGATCCGGATCTTCTCCGTACCAGTTATTCAGATAGTAATTTTTTCCATCGGTATAACGACTCTTGTTTAAGGTTTCCCCGTACATCTCTTTTACATCCGGGCCGTACTCATCGATCAGATCATTCAACGGAAGCAGTGCGCCTGCCTCAATGTAACGGTTTACAATATCATTTCCACGATCCATCAGGACGATATCCGGGTAATTCTGACCGGTCAGCATCAGGTTCAATTTTTCCAGCGGATCTCCGGTTGGATTTTCTACCTGAATTTTGACACCTGTTTTTTCCTCAATTGCTTTTGCAACTGGATCATCAAAGGTATTGCTTCCGGAGTTTTTGTCAAAGATAGAAATCGTAACTCCGTCTGTTGATACCTCGCCCGATGCAGATGATGCACTGCCGGATGCAGTACTTGATGATGTACTGCCATTTGATCCGCATCCTGCAAGCATTCCCGCTGCCATCAGGACACTCATCGCCATTGCGATACACAACGCCAAAGTAAGAAACATTTTCATATCCAACCGCCAGACTCACTTCCCGTACTTTATTTTTCTTATTCTTTAACAGTTCCGCCGCCCTCTGCAGACGCATTTCCGTATTGTATTCCAAAATCGTTTTTCCTGTTGCCTCTTTAAACAGGCTCCTCAGATAATTCGGAGACAAACCGACCTCCGCGGCCAGCTTCTCGATATCTGCGCTTTCCGAGCAGTGCTCCTGAAGATATGTTTTTACCTGATAAACGGCATAGTAATTTGGATTTTGATTCTGTTCTTCAAAAAATGCCAACATCCGTTCCAGATACTGCTTCATCTTTTCCCGCATCTGATAACTGTTGTTTGCTTCAAAAATTTCATTTTCTCTCAAAATTTTTTCTGCTTCCATCCAGTTTTCCAGCAGTTCATCGCTCAAAACAAGACGGTTCCATAGATACATATAGAGATTATAAACTTCTCCCGCAAATGTTTTCGGCGCAAGCCCCTTTAGCTGTTGAAAATAATCTTTCATGGTCTGCAGCGTTTCCTGCTTTTTCCCGCTGCTGACCAGACGACAGATTTCTTCTCTCCGCTCCTTCTGTTCCCGGAAATGATATGCTTTTTCCTCTTCCGTTTCTTTTTCATCTGCACAGAAAAGTTCCGGTGGATCCATATGAAATGCCAGAACACAACAGTTCCGAAGTTTTTCCGCCTTTTCGTACAGGCAGTCAGCTGTCCATGCTCCACTGCACCATCCAACGGCTCTCGGTGCGTCTTCTTTCAAATCATTCCAGATCTGAAATGCCGTATCTTTCACCGACAGATACCCCGCCAGCAGCAGAATGCTGATCCGTTCCGTTTTGCTGATGTAACGGATGCCCTTGTATTTTTCCTGAATTTGGCTACAGATGTTTTCTTCCGTTTTTCCATAAACCGCTATGATTCCAAACCTGCACTCTTCCAGTTCTTCTCCAAATACACCACGGAAATTTTTCCGTAAAAGCTCTGTTTCCTGTTTTTCCCGCAAAGCCATTTCCAGCAACTGCTTCGCCGCCGTTTTCCGCGACCAGTCTGCTATCTCACTTTTCTCCAATTCACTTCTCACTTTTTTCAGACATGCTTCTACTTCTTCAATCGTAAATGGCTTTAAAAGGTAATCCACGGCATTCACCTGAAAAGCGGAATGGATATAGGAAAAATCATCATATCCTGTCAGAAAAACAATTTTGCATGGATACCCCCGGCGTACGATCGTCTCTGCCAGTTCAATTCCACTCATTCCTGGCATCTGAATATCCGTAATCACAATATCTGCCATATTTTCTTCCAGGCACTCCAGTGCCCTTCTGCCATTGCGCGCGGTAAATACTCTGGAAATCCCGTTCTTTTTCCAGTCAATATAATCCCGCAATGTCTCCAGTTCAATTTCTTCATCTTCTACAAGAAGAACGCGATACATTTTCTCCCTCCTGTTTCCAGTTGCTCCTGCAGTTTTCTTCTCCTGCTGCTTTTCATTTCTGTCTTTTTACTGCAGAAGTTCAATCATATACGCCTCATACGGCTGTAACTTCCACACTTCTTTTGTGAGACTTTCTGTATCATTATGAATCAGAACCGTTCCTTTTGTCAAATCATATCGGGCTTTCATCTCTGCCGCGGTATCCCGGAAATTGCAGAGCACAATCAGCTTTTTCTCTCCCAGATTTCTCTCATAAGCAAAAATATCCGGATTTTCTTCCTCAATCAGACGGAAATCCCCATAAACAAGAGTGTCATTTTTCCTACGCAGCGCAATTAGTTTTTGATAGAAATAGAAGAGGGAATCCGGATTTTTTCTGCTGTTTTCCACATTGATCTCCTCGTAATTCTGATTTTCCGCCATCCACGGTGTTCCCGCTGTAAATCCGGCGTGTTTTTCCGCATTCCACTGCATTGGCGTCCGCGCATGGTCCCGGCTGTTCCGTGCAAGATAGGTACGAATTTTTTCTTCCTCCCAGCCTTCTTTTTTACGGTCTTCGGCAAAATTTACAGACTCGATATCCTGATAGTCATCGATCCGAAGCCCTGACACATTTGTCATACCGATTTCTTCCCCCTGGTAAATATAAGGAGTTCCTTTCATCCCATGGAGAAGGACAGCCAACATTTTTGCTGATTTTTCCCGATACGGTTCCCTGTCATTTCCAAAGCGCGATATGACACGCGGAAAATCATGGTTTCCCCAGAACAGACTGTTCCATCCTTTTTCTTCCAGTCCCGTCTGCCATTTTTCAAAGATCTGCTTCAGTTGCGGCAGCGTATACGGTTTCGGATCCCAGTTTCCACTTCGGATGCCGTCGATTCCCATCAGTTCAAACTGAAAAATCATACTGAGCTCCTGGCTTTCCGGATCAGAATACTGCTGTGCCATTTCTACCGTAGCACCTCCGGTTTCCCCCACTGTCAGGATCTGTTCTGATTTTCCATACGTATTCTGATTCATTTCCATTAAGTATGTATGAATCTGCTCCGAATGAGTATCATTTCCTCCATGTCCATCTTTTACAATATTGTCAATTGCATCCAGCCGGAAACCACGGATCCCTTTATCCATCCAGAACTGGATCATCCGGTACAGCTCTTTCCGAAGCGACGGATTTTTCCAGTTCAGATCCGGCTGCATTACACTGAAACTGTGATAATAATATTCCTGAACCTCCGGCACCCATTCCCAGGTGCTTCCTCCAAAGAATGCTCCGCCGCCTTCTGGCGGCTGCTCCTTCGTTCCTTCCTTCCAGATGTAAAAATCATGGTATTTACTGTTTCGATCCTTTCTGGCTTCCAGGAACCATGGGTGCAGATGGGAACTATGATTTAAAACAAGATCCATCATGACCACAATTTCCCGCTTTTCACAGGCTGCGATCAGTTCTTCCAGCTCTTCCATTGTGCCCGCTTCTTCCATTACTTTATAATAGTCACTGACATCATATCCATTGTCGTAATTAGGAGAATCGTTAAAAGGCGAAAGCCAGATGGCTCCAACACCAAGCTCCTGCAGATAGTCCAGCTTCTGCAGAATCCCTCCAAAATCGCCGATGCCGTCTCCGTTGCTGTCACAGAAGCTTCTGGTGTAAATCTGATATACGGTTAAGCTATGCCACCACTCTCTTTTCATTTTCTGTCCTCTCTTTCTTTTTTCCTATAAGAGCAGTATAATGATATTATCTTATATTTTCTAACCTGATTTTCGTATTTAATGAAAGGATTTTGACTTTTATGAAAAAAGAACGTTCAAAAGAGCTCTTTTCTCCTGAATCTTGTTCCCCTGTTCTTTCTGGCGGAATCCGGGATTTTACCGTGCATGGAACCGAACCTGTTCCGCTCCATATCTATCATCAGGATTATACTCATGGCGGGCTCTCTGTTCCTTTTCACTGGCATAAAGAATTAGAATGGATCTGGGTTGAAAAAGGTACTCTCACTCTGACACTGAAAACTGAAACCCGGACAATTTCCGAAGGTACTTTTCTTTTCATCAACAGTCACGAACTGCATCAGCTCTGCAGCATTGGAACTGCCCCTTCGGTTCACCATGCCCTTGTATTTCTTCCAGAAATTCTCTCATGTGCCTATCTGGATTCCTGTGAAGCAGACTGGATTCGTCCGCTGCTCTCTCATCAACTGCTTCTTCCGGCTTTTCCATTGGAAGAGCTTTCTGCTGCTGAAGCCTCCTCTCAGACACAGAAAACATTTGTACTGACATTATCTGAGCTTTTCCAGGAAATCCTGTATGCATACGATACCAAACCCATCGGCTGGTTTCTTCTGATCAAAAGTGACATGTATCGGATTCTTGCACTTCTGGCGCAATACCAGCTTTTTCTTCATCCGGAACCCCTCTGCACTCGTAAAAAAGAAAGATCTGATCAGTGTAAAAAACTCTTACGTTATATTCAGGATAACTATGATTCTAAAATCCGTCTTTCAGATCTTGCTGCTATACTCAATATGAATCCACAATATTTTTGTCGTTTCTTCAAAACGCACTTTCACACAACGCCTATTTCCTATATCAACCAGTACCGCGTAACCCAAGCCGCGGATCTTCTTACCGGCAGCTCGCTTTCTATCTTGGAAATTGCTCTGCATACCGGATTTGAAAGCCCCAGCTATTTTGCCAGCATTTTCCGCCGGACTTTTGGTATGTCACCGGAAGAATATCGAAAAGCCATGCCCTGACCCGGCAAATTTTTTCCTTCTGAATGCACGGCAACACAAATCTCAAAAATTTTTGATTTTTTTTCAAAAAACACTTGCCAAACTCGTTTTCTTATGATAATATACTACTTGTCGCTGAGCAAAAATCACGGCAGACAAAACAAAAACTTCGGCTCCGTGGTCAAGCGGTTAAGACATCGCCCTTTCACGGCGGTAACACGGGTTCGATTCCCGTCGGAGTCATATGGCGTCGTAGCCAAGTGGTAAGGCAATGGTCTGCAACACCAGTATCCACCGGTTCAAATCCGGTCGACGCCTCTTCTTTCCCGGAAACAGATAGTTTCTGGGATTTTTCTTTTTCAAAATTATTTCAAAAAAGCTGCCGGTTCTGTTTGCTTCGGCAGCTTTTTTGAAAATATCATTCTTTTTTAATTTTCTTTTTCTTTCACATAGTCTTCGTACACATACGCCGTTTTTCCCTCATACGAAATCTTGTACCATCCGTTCTCTTTTCCGAGCATTTCCACTTCTTCCCCTGTCGTCAGAGCTCCGATAACCTGGCTTGTGCTGACGTTGGGTTCTGTACGTACATTGACCGGTGAGATACAGGTGACGGTTTTCTTACCCTTCTGCTTTTTCACGCCATCCGAATTATTTTCTGCTTCCAGCGCTCTTTTCTGCTCCTGGCAGGCCGTCTGAAATGTTTCTGTCAGCAGCTCATTGTCCGGGAACTGCAGAGACTCCAGTATTTCCGGCACGATTTGCTGTGTATCGTTGCTGCCGTTTCCTTTTTTCCATATAATCTGATACCCTTCATTCTCCGTTTTCACTCCGCAGAAAAATGCGGTCGGAATCTGCAGGGAATTTTTTACCTGGAAACGATAAAAGGAACTCTCTTTACTTTTTCCTTCGTTAACTGTTTTCGCTACAAAATCACTGATGCTGTTTTCCCCGGTTATTTCATTTTGATCGATTAATTTTTCAGCACTCTCTTCGTCCTCCGGGAAATCCATAAGTATCACTTTTGCCATTCCTTCCCGATACGATATCTCAAGACTTTCCCCATCTTCCGATATGAAACTGCATTGAATTTTTTCATCTCTCATTACATTCCAGCCTTCTGGAAGTGTGATTATAATATTCTGGTATGTAGAAAGAAACTCTTTTTCACCATCTTCTGACTCATCCTGGACACTGGATGCTCTTTCGGAGACAACCGATGGATTCTCCTTTTCCACCTGCTGATTTCCACATCCCATTACCACAATAGTTGTCATCAGAAGAACAGCTAAACAGTTTTTTTTGTTTCTCATGTACAATTTCCTTTCTTGACAGTTCCCTCTTTATTTTCTGTCAGAAAATTTCTTTTGCTTATTGTATCATAACTATTTTTGCACTGTAAAGAGTACGTTCCTTCCCTCCTGCTTTGATTTTCTTTATGCAAAAAAATCTCCAACCAGATTGAGGTTCCCTTCCTCTCAAATCCAGTTGAAGATTTTTCTTATCTTTTTTATTTTACTTCTGTAAATTCGACCCGGATACTCTCATACTCTCCCAGCACCTGCTGCAGCGTCAGTCCCGCACGGTTCCAAGTACGGCCGGAGCGGATTTCTCCATCCAGACTGCAGCGGTACAGCTTATCCTCTGCAAGACCGCACACTTTCGTGTGAACCGGAAGCGGATTTCCTTCTGCATCCGTCTTTACCAGTGTAAGCAGTGCGCGGCTCTGATCTTTTGCCACGAACTCCCATGCCATGAAATCCTGCTTTTTCAGCCCGGTCAGACGGTAATACAGGCCTTCGTGCGTCAGATCGTAATATGTATGCATTGCAGCAACCTGCTCTTTTACCATCTCTTTCTCTTCATCCGAAATCTTGTTCAGGTCCATCTCATAGCCGAAGCTTCCTGCAAGAGCTACATCACCTCTTGTCTTGAATGGAGTTACGCGGCCGGTCTGATGGTTCGGGCATACCGAAACGTGGGATCCAACCGTGCTGATAGGATAGAAGAAGGAACTTCCATACTGAATCGACAGACGGTTGATCGCGTCCGTGTTATCACTGCACCAGATCTGCGGGGAATAATACATCATACCGGCATCAAATCTTCCGCCGCCTCCGCTGCATCCCTCAAGCAGCAGATCCGGGCACGCGGCAAGGAAACGCTCGAGCAGATCATAAACACCGAGCACATAGCGGTGATACAGCTCTCCGTTTCGGCTCTGTGCTGCCACATGGCTGTAAACATCGCAGACACTGCGGTTCATATCCCATTTGACATAATCAATTTCTGCATCGTGGACGATGGTCGTCAAACGCTCCAGCAGATACTCCCGCACATCGTCACGCGTCATATCCAGTACAAGCTGATTTCTTCCATGGTTTGGCACACGTCCCGGAACTGCAAATGCCCAGTCCGGATGTGCACGGTAGAGATCACTGTCCTCGGAAATCATCTCCGGCTCGAACCAGAGACCGAATTTCATGCCCATCTTGTGGATTTTTTCTGCAAGCTGTGCCATGGAACCGTTCATCTTCTTCTCGTTGACAAACCAGTCGCCAAGGCCGCTGTTGTCATCATCTCGTTTTCCGAACCAGCCATCATCAAGCACCAGCATTTCGATGCCGAGTTTCTGCGCCTGCTCTGCGATTTTCAGAATTTTCTCTTCATTGAAATCAAAATACGTTGCCTCCCAGTTGTTGATCAGGATCGGACGTTCGGCATGTTTATACGCACCGCGGCAGATATGCTCGCGGATGATCTCATGATACTGCTGTGACAGTTTGGTAAGGCCGCTTCCGGAGTAGCTCAGGATCACCTGCGGGGTATCGAACACTTTTCCTTTTTCCAGGTGGAAACAGAAGTTTGCCGGGTGAATACCCATCTGGAAACGGGTCTGGTTTTTCTGATCCTTCTGTGCCGCTGCAACAAAGTTTCCGCTGTAAACAAGGCATGCGCCGATGCAGGAACCGTGTGTCTCGTCAGCCCCCTCCTCGCAGAGGATTACGGCCGAATTGTAATGATGGCTCGACGTGCCGCGGATGCTGCCGATCTCGACTTTTGCGCGCTGCACCGGAATCCGCTCTGCCGTACGCTCCATCGCATGACGGCCGGAGAAATAGATCATCTCATAATTTTCATACATCAGATCCATGCTGAAAGACAGCATTTTTTCCAGCTCGATTGCCGTCTCTCCGTGGTTTTCCAGTCTTGCCGCTCTCGTAATCACGTTTTCGTTTTCAAATACTCCGTAGAACAATTTCAGTACAACACCGGAAGCTTTCTCTTTCATCGTGATGACAAGCGTTTCTCCTTTTTCTTCCTCTGTATCGTACAGTGCCGGCATACCCGGAACCGCATAGGAATGATCGAGGATTTCATAAGAATCGAAACGGAAATCTGCCGCACAGCTTCCATCCACCTGACGAATCCGAACCATATCATCACGGTAATCGCCGACTCCGCTCGAAGGTACTTCCTGCGGCAGTGTATCCAGAGAATACGTGCGATCGCTTCCGGCTTCCTCCGGATTTCCTGCAAATCCCATATCCGTACAGAAAATCAGACCGGAAAGATTTTCCTCACCGATTTTTTCTCCATAGTAGAGATGCAGAAGCACATTTTTGTCATCTGCGAACATCTGGTAACTGCTGTCTTTTGTCTGGAGGGTAAATAACCGTCCATTTTCACTTACTTTGATTGCCATGGTTTTTTCTCCTTTATCTTATCGCATTTTTTCGGGCTGCTCACACCAAAATCACTTTCTTACATACCCGAACAACAAGTGTTCCGGTGCTGCGTGAACCGTAACGGCTGCTACTCCGGGCTTTTGATCTCCTACAGCTGCTTGCAGTATCCTGCAAAACACGATATAATTTTACTGATATTTCGGAATCTCATCCTTTTGTGACATTCCGGCTTTTCTGATGATTCATTTTGTGAGGTATACTTATGGAAACTTCCTGGACACTTCCTGTCCCAAAGCATAAATTTTCGGATCTTTATCTCTGCTTCTGCGGCTACGAAGCCTGCCAGCCGTTCCACAGCTACGGCCCGGCTGTCCGCCCCAATTACGTGATCCACTACATTATTTCCGGAAAAGGCACTTTTACCATCGGAAACCGCACTTACCGCTTAACCGCCGGACAGGGCTTTTTCCTGATGCCAAATGTCCGCACCTACTATGAAGCCGATGCGGATGATCCCTGGACATATCTCTGGATCGGTTTTGACGGCGAAAAAGCTGCCTCTTATGTACAGGAACTCGGTCTTTCCGAGGAGCACCCTGTCTACCAGTGCAACTTTTCCGGTGAACTGCAGTCCCTCTTGTTTCAGATGCAAAAGCACAATACCTATGACACCTCGGACCAGTATCTTCTGGAAGGCTGTCTGTACCAGTTTTTCTCAATTCTTTCCCGCGAAATCACGCTTGCCGATCCTTCTGCACGGGAGAGCGGCAATCTTTACGTGGAAAAAGCCGTTGAGTTTATCCGAAATAATTATTCCAATGAAATTCTTGTCTCGGATATTGCCAGATATGTCTGCATCAACCGGAGTTACCTTTATACCCTGTTTCAGAAATATCTCCATACCTCACCGCAGAACTATCTTTCTTCCTGCCGGATCACGCGTGCGCTCGAGCTTTTATCGTATACGGATCTCTCCATCGAAACGGTCGCTTTTTCCTGTGGTTACCGGAATGCCGAAGTTTTTACCAAAGCCTTCCGCCAGAAGCAGGGCATGACGCCAAGTGCCTATCGGAAAAAGTTCCGCCTTGACACGACTCCTGACTCTGCACATGTTCCGTGATCTGTCTGATTTTATTATAACGAAATCTTTCTTCCATGAACAGGAAGAAATGTTATGGAAAACCGTCAAAATGTTAGATGGCGTTTCTTAATGGCTACAGACAGCAAAAAAGCGATACAGTTATGATTTCTCATTTCTGTATCGCTTCTTCATTTTAGCTCCCCGAGTTGGGCTCGAACCAACAACCCTTCGGTTAACAGCCGAATGCTCTACCATTGAGCTATCGAGGAATACCTCAGGAATCTTTTCCTGACAATCGTTACTATAGCACAATCTTTTTCGAAAAACAAGTATTTTGCGGAAAATAATTGCAAAAGGCCATCGGATCTCTCCGATGGCCTTTCCGATATACCTTCAAAACCGCATACACTATACATCTATCATTCCATTTTTGTGAACACAACCATTCAGGTCAAGCCCTCGACCGATTAGTAACAGTCAGCTCCA
>NZ_QUGO01000039.1:0-7950 GCF_003479105.1 Blautia sp. AF19-13LB | reverse complement strand
GAATCATAGTTTTATAAATGCTTACGATTTCTGCTCTTTGCTAAAGTTAATGACATTGTATGAAACCAGCACTTTCTCCTAAGGAAACTCGTACAACAACCTCTTTTTTTCGCCTAACCACTTCAATTACATTTAGAACAATCATCAATGCAATAATCATACCCCATATAATAAAAATCATGTCCTTTTCCGTAGAATTCCAATATTCTGGATAAGTTAAGCTATATTTTTCTGATAATTTCTGATATGCAGAGATAATATTGTCCTCATTTCCTATGTATGAGATAAAGTTTTCATAACCCACAGAGGTACTTTGCAATTCTGAGAGATTATGAAATTTTACTTTCGTAATTCCGGAAACTAAAGCGGTATATTCTGATTCTTCTATGTTTGCAGTATTTTTTAATGTTTGTCTGATTACTTTATCATCGCCATAAATATGAAGTGTTGAAAGGTATTTATTATTGATTTCATTGTACTGAGAAAAAATATGTACATCATTCTCCGTTGCAGTTTCTGATACATCTTTCAGAAACTGCGACATATCTTCACTAGCAACTTCATAGCGTGATGACGTAAAATATGCTGTAGAAAAGTTCCAAAGCTGATCTTGAAATATTTCAGATTGCATAAGTATTCCAAAAATCAGGAAACAAAACAAACATAAGTTTTTAATTGCTTTCATTTATTTCAACCCCAGATTCCATACTTTATTTGCTTTTTCAAATATCGTAGTCAATATTGTGCTATTTTCATCAACAATCCATTGATCTTCTTGATCTTCAGCTTTTTTGCTACTTGACAACATAATTTGAGTATTCAAATCCTTATAGTCATTAAATAGCACGCCTTGACTTATTCCTTGGTGAAATGGTTTTATCCAAATAATTAGTGCATATCGAACATCTGACTCAGCTATCGCAAGATTTCCATTCCAAAGCAAATAATCAGGGACAGACACACTATACTGGAATCCATCTTTATCTGTGTAAATTTTTACTCCAGATTCTTCTATTTCAGGGAAGTCTTTCTGAAATTCGTTATATGGTTTATAACTCCCGAAGTACCAAAATAAATTATAGCAACAGAACAAAATAACCAAAACAATTCCTATATATTTTATTTTTTTCTTCATTTATATACACTCCACAAAAAAGAGTGGTTGGAATTCCAACCACTCAGCCATTATCCCGAACCTTTGTTTAGTAGCTATTACCGTAGGTAATACTATTTCCTTTATGAGCAACCTCAATTTTAGACCAATTACCTTTACCAACATTTGAACCCGAAAAAGAACCATTTCCATTCTTGACATATGCGTAATGATCTTTAGTTGAATGATATGCGTGTGCATAATCTTCATTAATAGCAAGAGTATTATAACCATAAGTCAAAACACCTTTTCCGCCATCAGATGTAGTGCTCAATTCCCACTTTTTATCAAATGTCTTATTCCCGTTTGTAACAGAAAATGCCATTACTGGAATGATGAAGAAATTAACATTGCACTAATAGCTACCCCTACAATCACTTTCTTTGCTCTCATAAGTTTTACCTCCTTTGATCTGCTGTATTTCTATTTATATTTTATCAAATATTTTGTATCTAGTCAATCAGTATCTTGACTTATATAGCGTCGAATTGTAAGATATATTCCTTGTAAAATTAACCAAAAGAACAACAGATTTATTGATAATGCTTTTTTAATTACTTCTCCAAAATAAATGATGACAGCCGCACTTGTCAGTATCATCAGTAGGGTAATAACATCCCAACAGTTTTTCTTATATAATTCTATAACCTTTATTTCTATCAGTATTGCCAGTATCCCTGTCCCTGCCACACATATTCCAACAACCAATATCATCAATAACCAATATATGATTCCGGCTATAATCTCATTTGGAATTTTTGTGCTGATTTGTGCCACAGATTGCCCGGCATCAATCGTCCAACCGATAAAAGTTTGTATGAATGATGCTGCATCATGGAAGAATGATTTGCAATCGGAAAGGAACACATCTGACTGTACTGCCTGAAAAAGAGTGGTTGTCAGCGAATACCATGCAAGAAGGAACAAGGTTGTTTGGAACATTACCGTTTTTGCTTTATATTGTCCTGCAAGTTGCTCTTTTTGTGTTTCGTATCTTGCTTTTGCATTCTGATAGGCTGTCCGGTCACAGGCTTCGCATTTTTTATAGAGTACCGGCTTTTCTACCGGTATCTCTACGATTTTCTGATGTGTCCGGGCATAATCCCGTTGTTGTGTTAAGCATCGTATTTTATCTTGACATTCCTCTATCGTGACGTTTGCGCTTCGCAGCTTCTCTTTCTCGCTCCGCAATGCTCTGTCTGCCAGCTTCAAGTCGTTCTTTAATGCTTGAATATTCCCGGCTCTGTTCTCTTTGTTTAATTTCTCGTTCAAGGTCAGAGATTCGTTGAGCTGCGTCTTCAGTTCCACGATAAGCTGGTCTTTCTGTTCCAACTCTTCTTGTATCTCCTCGGTCAAGAGCAGAAGTTCTTCCAACTGTTCGGCGTTCTTTAATTCTCTGGATTCGTTCATCTATATCACGTCCTTTCTCTACCTGCTGTTCCAGTTCAGCAATTCGGTGTTCTGTTTCAGTAATAAACTGTTTTCGCTGTTCAGCTTCTGTGCCAATATCTGCCATTGCTGATTTTCGTTTTCCAAAAGTTCTATCTTCGTTTTCTGTTCTTCCATCTTGGAAAGTAGTTCCTCGGTATTTGGCAAAATGTTGAGCAGCTCGGATAACTCGCTGTTTAATTTTTGCAATTTCTGATTCTGTTCCTGCATAAGAGAGAGTTGGGTGTCCCGGTTCTGCATTTCCAGAAGCATTTCTGCCATTAAGGTCTGCTGTTCTTCGATTTGCCCAATCATGGACTCCATTAAGGGTATAATTTCCCGGCTTTCTTCTAATGTCATTTAATCGCTCCTTCCATAATGATAATGCACCTGATACTTTCCCAAAGGTGTCCAGTATCTTTTGCAATAACGTGTTTTGTTGTTTTATGATTTGATTTTCCGCTACTTTCCACGAACCTTTTATTTCCTGCCCGGCAAGAAACTTTTGTTCAATCTTTCTTGCGTCAGCACCTTCATGGATGGTAGGAATCTGGAGTTTTCCCTGCTTTTCGTAAGAACGGTGATCGACCTGATTATGCAAAGGCAGATGTTCATTACACACCTTTGCCCACTCGCTCCGCCACAGTTCACAGTTTTTTGGATTGTTCCATCCCGTAGCATCGGTCAGTACCCGTTTCCATTGCAGGCGGTTTCTTGCACCCATCTTCTGAATTCCGTTTTCATCTAATACAGGGATACGGATTCCATGACGGTCAGGGTTTTTCTTATCCTGCCACCAGTTCGGATGGGATTCATCAATCACGATATTTCCGCTTTTATCTCTGACAAAATCCCAATCTTTGACTTCTTTCTTCCCCCAAGAATGATCCGGGTTAAAAGGGCGCATTGTCAGAAGCAGATGGACATGAGGATTGCCATCCCCTTTGTCGTGGATACTCCAATCAGCACACATTCCCTTATCCACAAATGTTTTTTTGATATAGTCGGCTGTATATTGAATCTGTTCCTGTCTGCTCCATTCTTTGGGGAGGGCAAATTCAAATGACCTGCCAAGTTGGGCATCTGCACTTTTTTCAATCTTCAATACCTCATTCCATAACCGTTGTTTCTGAAATGTGATTTTAAATTTTTCTAAAGCAGCTTCTTTATCTTCTGACCTTTTGTATCGGACAGATTTTTGAAAGCGTTTTATATTTTCTTCTGGTACTATCTGCCATTCAGGAGGTGCGTTTTCGCACATCATCAGACTGGTGTAGACCACTTCTTTTTTAGAAGTGTAATAACTGATTCGCCCGGTTTCCTCGTTTTTCATCACATCCCCATTGAGATATGCGGAAGCGGAGATAACAGATTTCCCTTTACTTCGTCCGACTATTTTGATTGTGTAATGAAAAATCGCCATGTCTGGATTCCCCCTTTCTGCACATCCGGCATAGATTTCCGGCAACATTGCTTTCAGTTTTAGAAAAAGCAGTATTGCCGGAACGCCCTCTGCGTAAGAGTGCCCTGCGCATAGCAGCCTGCATGGAATGCGCCCCTCTGGCGAAGAGTGCCTCCTGCGGCATGAGCAGGTCTGGCTGAAAGCCCCGCCGACGGAACGAGCCCGGCAAGCGTGAGCGAAGACCGGTTGCCACTTGTGGCAAACTTATTGGGACGACCTCTGGTTGTCCATAAGTGCGCCCTTCATGAAAAAGCAATGAAGGGAATGAAAAACTCATCCCCCCCCCCGCCATTACACTTCCTCCATATCGGTATGTGTTTCTTTCTGCATTGCCTTTGAAAAAAATTTCCCATTGGCTTCCTGCTTTTTCAGAAAACCAATCAGCTTTGGGATGTCCTCTTCCTCGATAGGCGCACCGAGAACGGATTCCACCGCACCGCCAACCTGACAGAGCCTATGGGTTCGTTTTTTACTTTCTTCGGCTTTCTTTCGTTTCAGAAGTTCTTTCTTCTGTGCTGCATATCGTTTTGCTTTTTCAAGGCTTTCCTGTTCCTTCTTTTCCATTTCAAGCATTCGTTCTTCATAACTTTTTGTTGATTTTGCCATGATTACATTCCCCTTTCTTTTACAAACATAAGTTCTCGGTTGCGTATCAGAAGAAGCACATGGTATAATCTTCTTGCGTGTAGGTATATCATGGCTTCGGTCTGATAGAACCTTTGGCGGTTTCTTTGGAAGCCGCCTTTTTAATTTGCCGCAGTTCTTGTTACGGCTTTTACATTTCCTCTATCCCTCAAATCACGACCTTCATTCGCTTCCATAAACATTTCCAGAATATCGGTTTTAATCAGGACTTTGCGACCAACCTTTAATACTGGAAGTTTCTTCCATTCTACAAGCTGTCTTAAGGTGTTTCTGCCGATTCCCGTATAGTCAGCAGCTTCTTCGATGGATAATGCAATTTTTCTTTGCGTCATATAATCACCTCCTTATAAATTGCATTATGCAATTCTTGTGATGTAAGTATATCCTTTTCATATCTTTTTGTCAAGCGTTACGAAATATTAAAAATAATTTTTAAGTTGCATATTGCAATTACAGAAAAACAATGCTATAATTCATACATACCGAAAAAGGAGGCAGTCAGCATGAAAGATAAAGAACTACGCAAGCTGATAGGCAGCAGAGTAAAACAGCGCCGTCTGGAATTGAATCTGACACAGCCTTATGTCGCAGAAAAGATGGGTGTTACCGCTTCTACAATCCTGCGTTATGAGAATGGTTCGATTGACAATACGAAAAAAATGGTGCTGGAAGGTCTTTCGGAAGCACTCCATGTATCTGTGGAATGGCTCAAAGGGGAAACAGATGAATATGAAACCGACATTACGGATAAGAGAGAGTTACAGATTCGTGATGCGATGGGAGATATTCTGGAACAGTTACCGCTTGCCCTTACCAAAGAAGAAGATGCTTTTTCAAAAGATTTATTACTGCTGATGTTAAAACAATATGGTCTGTTTTTGGATTCCTTCCAGTTCGCCTGCAAAAACTTCAAGGGGAATGCTGGTCAGACGGATATTGCCAAAACAATAGGGTTTGAATCGAATGATGAATATAATGAGATTATGTTCTTAAGGGAAATCACTCACACCATCAATGCTTTTAATGAGATGGCAGACGTTGTAAGGCTCTATTCCAAGAAACCAAAAACAGCAGAACAAAGGCTTGCAAATCTTTTATCAGAAGTCTTATACGAAGATTCCGAATCGGTATAGTAAGACAACCGGAGTTATGATATACTTACACGCACGAAGCATTTCATCAGTTCCGATTGTCTAATATCGAAAGGAGACATACGATTATGGCAAAAGGATCTGTAAGAAAAAAAGGAAAGAAATGGTACTACCGCTTCTATGTAGAGGACGCAAGCGGCAATCTTGTTCAGAAAGAATGCGTTGGAACAGAAAGCAAAAGTGAAACTGAAAAGCTGCTCCGTCAGGCAATGGATGATTATGAGAAAAAGAAATTTGTTGCCAAAGCGGAAAATCTCACAGTCGGACAGCTTTTGGATGTGTGGGCAGAGGAGGAATTAAAAACAGGTACGCTCAGCAATGGTACGGTGGAGAATTACCTCGGAACAATCCGAAATATCAAGAAACACCCATTGGCAGAACGGAAACTGAAAAATGTAACCTCTGAACATTTGCAATCCTTCTTCGATTTGCTTTCCTTCGGGGGAGTTCATCCCGACGGAAAAGAGAGAAAGGGTTACAGCAAAGATTATATCCATTCTTTTTCCGCAGTCATGCAGCAGTCCTTCCGTTTTGCAGTATTTCCAAAGCAGTATATTACGTTCAATCCCATGCAGTATATTAAACTGCGGTATCAGACGGATGAAGTGGATTTGTTTTCCGATGAGGATATGGACGGAAATGTCCAACCAATTTCACGAGAAGATTATGAAAGATTGCTTGCTTATCTGCAAAAAAAGAACCCAGCCGCAATACTTCCAATCCAGATAGCCTATTATGCCGGGCTTCGTATTGGAGAAGCCTGCGGTTTGGCATGGCAGGACGTAAATCTGGAAGAACAATGCCTTACCATAAGACGCAGCATCCGATATGATGGCTCAAAGCGCAAATATATCATCGGACCAACCAAGCGGAAAAAAGTAAGGGTTGTTGATTTTGGAGATACACTGGTAGAGATTTTCCGTAATGCCCGGAAAGAGCAGTTAAAAAATCGAATGCAGTACGGAGAACTTTATCACACGAACTACTACAAAGAGGTCAAAGAGAAAAACAGAGTGTACTACGAATATTATTGTTTAGACAGAACAGAGGAAGTCCCGACAGATTATAAAGAAATTTCTTTCGTCTGTTTAAGACCGGATGGTTGTTTGGAACTTCCAACTACTTTGGGGACTGTTTGCAGAAAGGTGGCAAAAACATTAGAGGGATTTGAAGGCTTTCATTTCCACCAGTTACGTCACACCTATACAAGCAACCTTTTAGCAAATGGAGCTGCCCCAAAAGATGTGCAGGAATTGTTGGGACACTCAGATGTCAGTACCACAATGAACGTCTATGCTCACTCCACAAGAGATGCGAAACGAAAATCAGTTCGGCTTCTTGATAAAGTGGTGGGCAATGACTAAAAAATTTCCCTTATTTCCCTTGTGATTATCTCATAAGGGCAAAAATAAGGGAAACTACATATCATTTCACTAATGGACAGGCGGGAAAGCCTGTAAAATGGGGAAAGTTAGAGGAATAATTATATAAATTCAAGTTTGGAGAATTGAGAAAATCGTGAGCTGTTGAATGAATTTTTGAGGATTACCGAGGAAACAGTATGAAAAAATGCAAATATTGTGGTAAAAAACTAAATGGCAATTTTGAATTTTGTAACAGTAAATGTGAAAATTGTTATGAAAAGATGGTGGATAAGGACAGCCATAAAATCAAGTATTTTATATTAGGCATTATTTTGGGTTTCTTAGTTATGTTTTATGGCATTATTTCTAACAATAATGTCTTCATAATAGGAATTGGAATTATAGTAATGGGTATGGATGTTGTTTTATTGCCATTTACAACTCCCGAAACAATAAATTTTCTAGGATATAAAAAGTCGAAATTTGCAGGAAGAATATCGGGTATATTGCTTATAGTAGTTGGAGTATGGATGTGGTTTATCCAATGCGTCGTAAAACCTCTTGCTTTAGCTATGGGGATATAAGACGCGTCCATCGAATTTACGCAAGTAATTGAGATGGACAAAATAGCGGTTGTATTAAATGGAAAAATATAGTATAATACAAACATGAATACAACATATAAATCAAACAACAATGTCGTCTATTCGTGCAAATACCATGTAGTATGGTGTCCTAAATATAGAC
>NZ_QUGO01000038.1:0-8653 GCF_003479105.1 Blautia sp. AF19-13LB | reverse complement strand
AGTTTATCCGGCAAGCCATAACCGGGGCAGCCATACGCCCCATCATAACCGTTTCCCCCGTCAATGACGAGCTGCTTGCCGCTGTCGGGAAGCTGACCGCCGAATACGGCAGGATCGGCGGCAACTTAAACCAGATAGCCCGGACGCTGAATGAGTGGCACAGCCCCTACCCGCAGCTTGCCGGGGAGGTACGGGCGGCGATTTCCGACCTTGCTGCCCTAAAGTTTGAAGTCTTGCAGAAAGTGGGTGACGCTGTTGGCAACATTCAAACATATCAGCTCTAAAAACGCCGACTATGGCGCAGCGGAAGCCTATCTCACATTTGAGCATGACGAGTTTACCATGAAGCCCACCCTTGATGAAAACGGGCGGCTGATACCGAGGGAGGATTACCGCATTTCTTCCCTCAACTGCGGGGGCGAGGATTTCGCCGTTGCCTGTATGCGAGCCAATCTCCGCTATGAGAAAAACCAAAAACGGGAAGATGTGAAAAGCCACCACTATATCATCAGCTTTGACCCACGGGACGGGACAGACAACGGCTTGACCGTAGACCGGGCGCAGGAGCTGGGCGAGCAGTTCTGCAAGGAGCATTTCCCCGGACACCAAGCCCTAATCTGCACCCACCCGGACGGGCATAACCACAGCGGGAATATCCATGTGCATATCGTCATCAACTCCCTGCGGATTTACGAAGTCCCGCTTCTGCCCTACATGGACAGACCAGCCGACACGCTGGAGGGCTGCAAGCACCGCTGCACCAACGCCGCTATGGAATATTTCAAGAGCGAAGTCATGGAAATGTGCCACCGGGAGGGGCTTTACCAAATCGACCTCTTGAACGGCAGCAAGGAACGGATAACCGAACGGGAATACTGGGCGGCAAAGAAAGGGCAGCTTGCCCTTGACAAAGAGAACGCCGCCAGAGAAGCCGCCGGACAGCCGACCAAGCCCACCAAGTTTGAAACGGACAAGGCGAAGCTGCGCCGGACGATACGGCAGGCACTTTCCCAAGCTGGCAGCTTTGACGAGTTTTCTTCCCTTTTGCTGCGGGAGGGTGTGACCGTCAAGGAGAGCCGGGGGCGGCTTTCCTACCTCACGCCGGACAGGACAAAGCCTATCACAGCCCGAAAGCTGGGGGACGATTTTGACAAGGCTGCTGTCCTTGCCCTGCTCACGCAGAACGCCCACAGAGCTGCCGAACAGACCAAAGCCATACCCGAATACCCTGCCGCAGTTAAAAAGCCGTTACAAGGGGAAAAAGCTGCAAAAACCACCCCGGCAGACAACACCTTGCAGCGCATGGTTGACCGGGAAGCCAAGCGAGCCGAGGGCAAGGGCGTGGGCTATGACCGCTGGGCGGCAAAGCACAACCTAAAGCAAATGGCAGCTACCGTTACCGCCTATCAGCAGTACGGCTTTTCCTCCCCGGAGGAACTGGACGAAGCCTGTTCTGCCGCCTATGCCGCCATGCAGGAAAGCCTTGCGTGGTTGAAGCAGGTGGAAAAGACGCTGAACGGGAAAAAGGAGCTGCAACGGCAGGTGCTTGCCTATTCCAAGACCCGCCCTGTCCGGGACGGGCTGAAACAGCAGAAAAACGCCAAAGCAAAAGCAGCCTACCGTCAGAAGCATGAAAGTGACTTTATCATAGCAGACGCAGCCGCCCGCTATTTCAGGGAGAACGGCATTTCCAAGCTGCCGAGCTATAAATCCCTGCAAGCAGAGATTGAAAGCCTTATCAAAGAGAAAAACAGCGGCTACAACGATTACCGGGCAAAACGGGAGGAGTACCGCCGCTTGCAGACTGTCAAGGGCAATATCGACCAGATTTTACGCCGGAGCGAGCCGCAGCGCAGAAAGGAGCAGAGCCATGAACGGTAATATCCCCCGCATGGACTACCGCCAGTACCGGGCAGCCCGCCGCCTTGTGCATGAGTGCTGCAACTATGACAGCGGGAACTGCCTGCTGTTGGAGGACGGCGAGCCTTGCGTGTGTGTACAGAGTATCAGCTATTCGCTGCTCTGCCGCTGGTTTACCGCCGCTGTCCTGCCCCTTGATGAAGCACTGGAAGCCGCCCTCTTGCGCCGGGGAAGCCGGAAACGCTGCGCTGTCTGCGGGGCGTTCTTCTTCCCAAAATCCAACCGGGGGAAATACTGCCCGGACTGCGCCGGACGCATGAAGCGGATAAACGCCGCCAAACGGAAGCGGAAACAAAGGGAGAAATGTCACGCTTTAGGGCATTTCAAACCCGCATAAATCAAGGCTTTTTTGGAGGGTGTCAAAGGGTGCGTGATACATTTATCCTTTTCCCTTAAAAACGCCCCCTAAAAGCGTAACAGAACCCACAGACAGACACCACAAGGAGGTGAACCCTATCGCTGATTATATGACCGCAGGAACGGAGCTGCCCGCTTACCTGCCTTACCCCCGTTTCCTGCTGGAAACAGACCTATCCCACACCGCAAGAGAGTTATATGCGCTGCTGTTAGACCGTTCCACCCTTTCGCAGAAGAACGGCTGGCAGGACAGCGAGGGACGGACATACATTGTCTACCCCATAGCAGAGATAGCGGAAATGCTGGATAAAGGCTGCACCACCATAAAGGGCGCACTGAACGAACTGGACGCTGCCGGGCTGCTGGAACGCAGACGGACGGGCTTTTCTGCCGCCAACCGTCTGTATGTGAAAGTGCCGCCTATCCCAGTGGTACAGTTTTCCGACCAACTGACGGACGGAAAACCGCCCCTCATAAGGGCGGGAAACCGACCAACTGACAGCCGGAAAACTGACCTTATGACGGTCGGAAAACCGTCCCCTAACCAAACTAATATAAACAACCTAATAGAGAGCCAAACAAAAGGAGCGAGTGAGGGGCAGCCCCCCGCCGCTTATGGCAGATATAAAAATGTATTTCTTTCTGACACAGAACTTTTGGAGCTGGAACAGGACTTCCCCGGCAAGTGGGAGTATTACCTTGACCGCCTTTCCTGCCACATCGCTTCCACCGGGAAGCAGTACCAGAGCCATGCAGCCACCATTTACAAGTGGGCGCAGGAGGACGCTGCCAAAGAGAAGCCAAAGAAAGGCATACCGGACTATTCATTCAAGGAGGGAGAAAGCCTATGACCGATACAATCCACAACACCATACTGCCTATGACCGACACCACAGCCGAGCCGGAGGATTACACCGGGGAGGACGGGCTTTTATACTGCGGCAAATGCCGGAAACCCAAAGAAGCCTATTTCCCGGAGGGCAAGACCTTTTTCGGGCGTGACCGCCACCCGTCAGAGTGCGACTGCCAGCGGGCAGCCCGTAAGGAACGGGAAGCCGCCGAGAAGCGGCGCAGCCACCTTGAAACGGTGGAACGGCTGAAACGGCAGGGCTTTACAGACAAGACCATGCAGGACTGGACATTTGCCAACGATAACGGCAGCTGCCCGCAGATGAAGAACGCCGCCGGATATGTGGCACGCTGGGAACAGATAAAGGACGGGAACTACGGGCTGCTCTTGTGGGGCAGGGTAGGCACTGGGAAAAGCTATTTTGCCGGGTGTATTGCAAACGCCCTCATGGAGCAGGAAGTCCCGGTGTGCATGACAAACTTTGCAGCAATATTAAACGACCTTGCCGCCAGCTTTGCGGGCAGGAACGAATATATTTCCCGCCTTTGCAGCTTCCCCCTGCTCATCATTGACGATTTTGGAATGGAGCGTGGCACAGAATACGGTCTGGAACAGGTCTACAATGTGATTGACAGCCGCTACCGGAGCAGGAAGCCGCTGATTGTGACGACCAACCTCACGCTGGAGGAATTGCAGCACCCGGAGGACACCGCCCACGCCCGGATTTATGACCGCCTGCTTGAAATGTGTTCCCCTCTCTGCTTTACCGGGGAGAATTTGAGGAAAGCCGCCGCACAGGGAAAAATGGAACAGCTGAAACGGCTGCTTGCCGGAAAGGAGATTTGCCTATGACCGACACCCAGAGAAACAAACGCCCTGCCCGCCGCCCGGACTGCGTGACCGAAACGAGGATAGGCAACACAATCCTTGTGGTGTCTGGCTTTTTCAAGGAGGGGGCGACCGACACCGCCGCTGACAAGATGATGAAAGTGCTGGAAGCAGAAGCCGCCGCCGGATATTTGACCTGTGATAAGCCTGATTGAAAAACCGTCATTTTTACCGACCGTAAAGAAGCAGATTTGACGCTTTTGCCGCTATACAGACAGCCGCCCCATGTGGTACAATCAAGGTACGGAATAGTGGGGCTGGCTGTCGGAAACGGAGGAATTTATGTTAAGACAGACCACCCAGCAACTCATTACCGCCCTTTACCCAAGACTGTCCCATGAGGACGAGCTGCAAGGCGAGAGCAATTCCATTTCCAACCAAAAGAGGATTTTGGAAACCTATGCCAAACAGAATGGATTTTCTAATCTGCGCTGGTACACCGACGACGGTTATTCCGGTGCGAACTTTCAAAGACCCGGATTTCAAGCCATGCTTGCAGACATTGAAGCAGGGAAAGTCGGGACAGTTATCGTCAAGGATATGTCGAGGTTAGGGCGAAACTACTTACAGGTGGGAATGTACACAGAAATGATTTTCCCACAGAAAGGTGTCCGCTTCATCGCTATCAATGACGGAGTGGACAGCGCACAGGGGGAAAATGATTTTGCCCCGCTGCGGAACATTTTTAACGAATGGCTGGTGAGAGATACGAGCAAGAAAATCAAGGCAGTAAAACGCTCTAAGGGCATGAGCGGAAAGCCCATCACAAGCAAGCCCGTCTATGGCTACCTCATGGACGAGGACGAAAACTTTATCATTGACGAGGAAGCCGCCCCGGTGGTACGGCAGATTTACAGCCTTTGCCTTGCCGGGAACGGTCCGACCAAGATAGCCCGTATGCTGACCGAGCAGCAAATCCCCACGCCGGGGACGCTGGAATACCGCAGGACGGGCAGCACCCGCCGCTACCACCCCGGCTATGAGTGCAAGTGGGCGACCAATACCGTGGTTCATCTGCTGGAAAACCGGGAATATACGGGCTGTCTGGTAAACTTTAAGACCGAGAAGCCGTCCTACAAGCTGAAACACAGCATAGAAAATCCCCCGGAAAAGCAGGCGGTTTTTGAGAACCACCATGAGCCTATCATTGACCGGGAAACGTGGGAACGGGTGCAGGAGTTACGCAAGCAGCGCAAACGCCCCAACCGTTATGACGAAGTGGGCTTGTTCTCCGGCATACTCTTTTGTGCCGACTGCGGCAGCGTCATGTACCAGCAGCGATACCAGACGGACAAGCGCAAGCAGGACTGTTATATCTGCGGAAGCTACAAGAAACGCACCGCCGACTGCACAGCGCACTTTATCCGCACTGACCTCTTGACCGCTGGCGTACTCTCCAATCTGCGGAAAGTTACCAGCTATGCGGCAAAGCATGAAGCCCGGTTTATGAAGCTTTTAATCGAGCAGAATGAGGACGGGGACAGACGCAGGAACGCCGCCAAGAAAAAGGAGCTGGAAGCCGCCGAGAAACGCATAGCCGAGTTATCTGCTATCTTCAAGCGGCTGTATGAGGACAGCGTAACCGGGCGCATATCGGACGAGCGTTTCACAGAGCTGTCGGCAGACTATGAAGCCGAGCAGAAAGAACTGAAAGAACGTGCCGCCAGACTGCGGGAAGAACTTTCCAAAGCGCAGGAAGCCACCGCAAACGCTGAAAAGTTTATGAATGTGGTACGCAGGCACACTACCATTGAAGAACTTACCCCTACTCTGCTGCGGGAGTTTGTGGAGAAAATCGTTGTCCATGAAAGCGTTGCCCTTGACGGGAAACGCCGGGGCAAGTTACGCAGACAGGAAATCGAAATCTATTATTCTTTTGTCGGCAAGGTAGAACTGCCCGACACCTAACCGCCCGACCTATCCGACATACCTCATGTGCCGGATAGGAACGGCAAAATTTTTTACACTTCTATTACTTCTTTATCACACATAAGCAAAAAGCCAGGGCATGAAGCAGTTCATGGCTAATTAGTTGGAACAAAAAACGAAAGGAAAAGCACAATCCAGACGGTATCAGCGGCAGGCTACAAGAATAAATTGTGATTTCACAAGATTGGTGCTATAATAAGAGAAAAGTTCCTGCCGGGGCAGCCGCCCCGGTGGTATAGATAGAAAGGCAGGAAAACAATATGCACATCAGCTATAAGCCACTCTGGCACACACTGTTAGAGCGTGATATGAGAAAAGAGGATTTAAGGCTTGCCGCTGGTATGACAACAAATATGATTGCCAACATGAGCAAAGAGGGAAAGCACATCAGCATGGATACATTAGCCCGTATCTGCGAAACGCTGAATTGTGAGATTACCGATGTGATTGAGTTAGTACCAGACGAGCCTGCTTCCACAGGAGGTAAGGAACATGAGCGAATTGAAACCAAGAATAACGGAAAACGGAATTGATTATATCCTTGTCGGAGATTATTACATCCCGGACTTGAAACTGCCGGAGGAACACCGCCCTATCGGAAAGTACGGACGGATGCACCGGGAATATTTAAGGGAAGTCCACCCAGCCAGATTGAATACATTGATACTGACCGGGGAATTGTGGACATATCTTGCAGACCTGAACGAACAGGCACAGGAACGGTTAGACACCATCATGGAGCAGATGAAAACTGCCGAGGGCGTAACCGAGGAATTGAAGCGTACCCACCAAATGGAATGGGTGCAGCGTTGCAATAACATTCATAACCGGGCAGAAGAAATTGTTTTGCATGAGATGATTTATTCATAACGGGAGCAATTAAATCGGAGGTATATAAGATGATTGAAATTGTATTTGGTGAAAGTGCCTGTGGAAGTTTGAAAATTGCCCAAACTTACGGCAAGGGAAAGTATAGAGGAAGTGCTGTTTCAATATTTATGAGGCATGAAGACGGGAGTGTTCCATCTTCAGATGAAATGAAAAAAGCACAGCTTCAAGCACAGGAACAAGAACGCATTGCTTGGGAGAATGCTATTCCATTGGGAGGCAAGAGCTGTGATGTTTATTGTTTTGATATGGCTCTTAGTGTGGGAGATATTTCTGATAATGGAATTGGCGAACAGCGGAAAAATGTTTTCAAGAAAATGCTGTCTGTCTGCTTTGTAGAGGATTTAGATTATCAGGTTGAAGAAAAAATACAGAAAATTAAAACTACATTGACCTCAGTGATTGAACGATATGTAGCTGGGGAAGAAATTCGCATTTGGTATAGCTATAATCCAGATGAGCTTTGTGGTATGTATTGGCTTATGAAACAACTTCAACCCTTAAACTGCCAGACAACAATTTATTTGGTTAAGTTACCTACATGGGAATATGGAAAAGAAAATACTATGACATCCAAAATAGCATGGGGCGAGGTCTCTCCTGGCGAATGGGGAAACTATATAACTCTACAAGAGAAAGCTAATCCTGTATTTCTTTCAGCTTGTGCTATGAAATGGAATCAACTTCAAAATGAAAATGCACCTTTGCGTGCAATGTTAAATGGTAAATTGCAAAGCGTTTCAGAAGATATATATGATAGTTTCATTCTTCGTGAAATTGCGGAACAGCCAGAGCAATTCAAAATGGCTATTGTCATAGGTAATGTTTTAGGAAAATATCAACTTGGAATTAGTGATGTATGGATTTCCAATCGCATTGATAAAATGCTTGAAGATGGTGTGTTGGAAATTATACAGGACGCACCAAAGGGAGAAACAAATTATCGCCGAATATTAAGAAAACGAATGAAGTAATAACCACAGCACAAACCGCTGCTACATGGAATCCAACAAACCATGCAACAGCGGTTTTCCTTTACCGTTTTTTCCTCTGGTTGATAGGCGTTCCCGTTTTCTTTGATTTTTGGAGAATCCGAATAAGCCAGCGAAATTCTTCATCTGACAGATTTTTATAGTTGATACCGAGCTGCTTGCAGTAAAGCACTGCCAGTTTTTCCAAACGGCTGCCCTTGAAATTTTCGACCGCTTCCAGATTTTCTTTCAGTTCATTGGCAACAGTGGTCTGGGGCGCACTCTCACTATCCTTTTTATGGGTTTCCCGAATATCCCGGATAATCAGGTTTAGGTCATCCAGAACCATGTGGCTGAAATATTCATCATCACTGATATGGGCGGCTTGCAGCACTTTCAAATGTGGGTCATCTTCGCCAGGGCGATACCGTTCTATGATTTCATGTCGGACAGTATCGACAAGGGTGTTGAGGTTTTGAATCTGCATGGTGGCAATCCCATCCACATAAATCTCAATGTCCGCAAGAAACTTGATAAAGTCCTTATGGGTGGCAAGTTCGCAGAGCAGACGGTTGTTGATCCGACCGCTTTTCAGAAGTGCAACCATTTCATCGTTCAAATGCAGCTCCGTCAGTGGCGTGTTGATCTGCTCCCTGTTCTCTGTCCGGCACAGCAGATAATCGACGGAAACCCCATAGAAGTCTGCCAGCGTGATAAGGTTGCCATGATTGATTTCCTTAAAATCTTCTTTTTCATAACTGCCAAGGGCTGATTTAGAAATACCCGTTAGTTTTGATAGTTCTTCCAGATTTAAGCCTTTGTCCTTGCGGAGTTCCCAAAGGCGTTCCTG
>NZ_QUGO01000037.1:0-12538 GCF_003479105.1 Blautia sp. AF19-13LB | reverse complement strand
ATCCGCATCATTGCTGATGCGGACTGTGATATCCTTCATAGAAACTTCAATCGTATGTGAATTGTCAAGGTTCGAATTCAGCATCTGCGATGCGGTATGCTGTTTCGGAATGTGATCCGGAACAATGTCAATGGGAACCACATCCTGTTTCGGGCGTGGAACCTCAAGATGACCATAATTCGCCGCTTGGATCTGATCCGCTGCTGTTTTCCGACAACGGCTGACCCAGTTGTAAAAGGTGCTTACTGCAATGTCGTTTTCACGACACCAGTCAGCATCTGTCATGCCGCTCTGACGGCATTCATTGATAAGTCTGATCTGTTCCACCATCGGAACGCGGGTCTTGCGAGTACCTGCCATAACCTATCCTCCATAATTGTAGTGAAATAATCTAAGTATCTATCAGCTGCAATTATAGGGGAAATCTGAGGATTTGAAAATCCGCAGGAATACTTGGCGCTTACAAAGCAAAACGAAGGGACGAACCCATTTCAATAATCAAAAAGCTGCTTTTTGATTATGTGTTCGCAGGTTCAGGTACCAATGTCTGTGTCTACGGTTTCAGCTGGTTGGCTTTTGCGGTTTCGGCTATATCTTTCGAGTACCAGACCCCAATGTGGCAGAAGTAACACTAATCGCGCAAATCGAGCGAATTGCACGAATTTATGGTTAGAAATGTTGAGAGTAATTATCTCAGGAATGTGGTAAAATGAAAAGGTATTGGTTATTGAGGATTAACGTCAAACCACAACCACACTACTTTTCACCAAACAGTTTACTGCTCATTTTCACGTTTTTCATACAAACTCATACAGGCATTAAATTTCAAAAGAATTCTATTAAAATTTTCTTCTGAATATGCTCCCTTTCCATAAGGAGTTGCTTCAAACAATTGACTTTCTCTTTCTTTCACCCGTTTGCAAATGCTGTCAAAAGCAAAAAACAAGCTCATTTGCGAATACTGGAAAACTTTGAACCAGCCTTCCTTATTTGATTTTCCCAAATCAAATATAAATACCTGATCGGTTGGATAACCCTCTGCAGCTTGCTTTCTATATAATTTTGTTGTACTAATATCTGAATGTTCAAATTTACTGCCTTCATTATATAAAGTGATATACATTCCAAATAAAATCGGATCTTGCTTGGCCAACTCTGCGATACTCTTTGGGCTTTCTCCAAGATTCTCTCTTTTTAATACTTTGCGAATCTCCCTACTGCCTCTGTTTAATTTAGTGATTGTTTCTGCATTTTTAAATCTATCATCTAATGTATCACCAAAATCTCGTATCATTTTTTTCAAATTCTGATTTGACCTGAGTTGGTTTATGTCTGGTTGATAGAAGAATTCTTTGAGTCTTGTGTTGTCTCCCTCTTCAGCTTCACATAAATACTTTATCCATAGTGCATTATTAAACTGACTTCTTGCCAAAAGGTAAGCCTCTTGTTCCATCCCATTTTCCAAAAGCAAAATACAACTATCACATAAATTCACCTGTTTGGCCATCAATGAAAGCACTTCTGTATACCAAGAATACTCATCAATCAAAATGATAGGCTGTCCTTCTTTAATTACATATTTAGCAATATCTTCTGTAATCTCTTTCAATAAATCCGTCAATTCTGGTGCATGACTTCCATTCATATCTGCATACCTCCTCTCACTGCAATATGGATAATTAGGTGTTTGCCAAATGCAGCATTTTTTGTTGCCTGGAAAATCGTAAGGTGGTCAGACCCTATAAATTCCCTAAGATGGCTGAAAATATATTTCTTTTTTGAGCTTACTCCCTGTTCCCAGTGTATACGGTAATATCACAACGTGCTCATTAATTCTCTCAATATATTCCGTCATTCGCCGTACGCTTCCCCAATCTGCTGGTTCTTCCGCTCTATCAAAAAATCCTGCAAGAGCTCTGTATGGAACCATATTGGTGAGCTGCTCTTTTGATGTTTTCAATTCCAGTGCATACTTTTTAATCGCATTTTTAATTTCTACCTTGGATGCATTTGCAGGCAGATTGCTGAGTTCTGATAATTTACTTACAGCTCTCTCCAATCCATCTTTTACTTGTCCATCGATTGGCATTCCGCTCAGATGGATGTGAAACTCGCGGACCGAGTACCATGCATTGCAAATCATTTCATCGATCACCGCATCAAAAGTGGTTTCTTTTACGCCTTCCGCAATAAGCTGGACAATCGCTTCCAACCAATAAAACTTGTAACAATAGGACGGATCTCTCATCATGTGTGAAAACCCTTCAATATCTAATGTATTGTAATATTTCCCATCCAGTTTCAAACTATATCCGATTTTTGAAGTATCAAATTCAACCACTTTTCCTCCCTCCTACCCGGACGGACATCTTTCGATATCCAGTATTCTACTATCTTTATTTCTGAAAAGTCTTTTATAAATGCCGCAAAAGAATTTTCTGTAAAATCGGTATAATATCGTTCTTCACGATATCCCGCATATTCTCCATACTTGAAGGAAGTATAAATATATCCTTCTTTCTTTAGGGCACGCATCATTTTATATAGAACATCTTGTAATTCGTCTTTCGAAAGATGTAAGATAGAAGAACACGCCCATATCCCCTCATACTTATTTACGAACGAAAGTTCCGAAAAATAACATTGTTTTCACTTCAATTTTGACATATTCTCTGGTAATTTTACAAATTTCTTCCGATCCATCTACCGCATCGACACGATAACCTTTTTCCAGAAAATATTTACTATCGCGTCCGGATCCACAGCCAAAATCCAAAATATAAGAGCCGTCCGAAAGGTAGGAAAGAAACTTATCCTGTACGGAATGGAACTCAACACTCTTTGTATTTTCAATAAATTTAGTCGCATTTTGATTATAATATTGCAGTGTATTTTCGTCCTGCTCTGTAAATTTTTTTGTTTGCTCCAAGGTCATAGTTTCTTTCCACCCTCACTCATTTTTCTACTCGACAACACTTTTCGTGAAATATGTCCTAATTTTCTGTTCCTACATTCCTTTTCTAATTTCCTCTATCAATGTAATATCTGCAGGTAACCATTCTACTTCGTTCAGTTTTTCTTTCGTCAACCACTTTGCCGCTTCGTGTTCTTTCAATACGAGATCTCCATTTAAAACTTCACACCAAAAACAATCCATAGAAAGGTGAAATGCCGGATAGTCATACTCAATCGTATCAATATATTCTCCCACTTCTATTTCTGTATCCAACTCTTCCATAATTTCTCTTTTCAAAGCCTCCTGTGGTGTCTCGCCTTTTTCAATTTTTCCTCCCGGAAATTCCCAGCCGCCTTTAAATTCTCCATAACCTCTCTGGGTTGCAAAAATAATGGATTCTCCTGTTTTATTTACTGCTTTTATTACTGCTGCAACAACTCTGATTGTTTTCATTTTACTTTTCCTCCACTGCTTTTCCACTCTGCAAATATCTCAATAAATCTTCTCTTACTGCTGTTTGCATTTTAAATTTTAATTTACAAATCGGTTTTAATACACCTCTATTATTTTTCTTTTCCGCTTCATGAGCCTCCAAGACATCAAATTCTCCCATATAGAAAAAATTGTTTTCTGCATCCGTCTTTTGAACAAAAAGATGCTTTCTCGGCGTATTTAAAACTTTATCCATATAGGCACCATCTAATTTCTTATCAATCTGAGAATCCCATCTGAAAATTACGTTATCTACAAATTCATCCGCATAATCTGGTTTTCCATCAACGTATTCTTTTTCTTCATCCGTGTTTTCCTCTTTATGATACGTAACAAAGATGAAAACATCGTCTCCCAGTTGAGACATTCCATACATTGTTGACGACAAGTCCTTGCCTGCATTCATGAGTAAGCTGACATCTCTTCTTGAGTATTTTTCATAAAGTACAAATGGTACTTCCTTTTTGTATGGCCTTGCATATTTATCTTGATATCTAGCCAAACCAACAGCTACAATATCTCGGACCTGATCATAAAAATCTTTATGTGCCAGGCGCTCTGTATAGCTCAAAATTCTCTTTAAACGGTTCTCTCCATCTGATTCCAGAATATCAATCTGGTAAAACTTCTCTCTTTCCGTGCTGTTTGTGACAAATTTGCCTTTCAGAACATCACATGCAAGATCAATCTTTTGCGTTGTTATCTCATAACCATATCGTTCTCTGCAATTATCGATAACTTCAGAATATGTAATTTGATTTTTTTCTAAAAATAATCGCAAAATCTCCAATTCATCTGGTCTTACACCGCTTAATATCGTCTTTGACAAATATTCCAGTGTTGTCTTTTCCTGTTCTGACAGCCGAAACAGCTGCTCATTTTTCTCCATTTGTTCTGCAAAAGAATAATAAGTTTTGTATTCCTTAATAATTACAAGAGGATCCATCTCCGCGTTTTCATAAAAATCCAAAAGCATTGGACGTCTTCCGAGACGGTTTTTCAGATTAACGTATCCTTCTTTCATCAATTCTTTCAAGGTGCTTGGTTTGATACAGTCAATCGCATGAAAAATCTTTTCTTTTGCTATTTCATCAAAATGAATGGTAGATGCTCCCGGAATGGTACTATTTCCACTGATCACATATTTCCGAATCACATCCGCATTGTAGGTATTATCCCCAGATAAAGCGACGGGAATCATAAAATTATTATTGTAATTTCCGATAAAATCCAGAATCACTACATATTCTTTTCCTTCCGCCTTACGCAAGCCTCTTCCCAATTGCTGGATAAAAACAATGGGTGACTGTGTTGGACGAAGCATAATGACTTGATTGACTTCAACAATATCAATTCCCTCGTTCAAAATATCTACAGAGAAAATGTAGTCCAAGGGCTGTAATTCCTCCGTTGCATCCTCTTCTTTCATAGCCAAACGTTCAAATGCTGTTTCTCGAAGCTTTTGCGGCGTTTCATTACTAAGTGCAAGTGTTCTATAACCACGCTCATTGAACATGTTTGACAAGGTTTCACATTCTTTATTTCTACTGCAGAAAATCAGTCCCTTCACGCGTTCTCCGCTATAGCCGTAATACTGTGCCTGCTCAATGATGTGGTCCACACGTTGTTCACTTGTAAGAAGATTGAAATCCTTCTCTGTAAGATTCTTTCCTTTGAATGTTTTATCGTCTATCAGTGCAATATCACTGATTCCAAAGTAATGGAAAGGACACAGCAAATGATCTTCCATTGCTTTCTGTAATCGAATTTCATGTGCGATCTGATGATGGAAAAGTTCATAGACATTTCGCCCTTCTATATGATCATCCCGTTTATCTGGAGTTGCTGTCATACCTAAAAATAGCTGTGGCTCAAAATAGTTCATTACTTTCTGATACGTATTCGCCGGACTATGATGCGCCTCATCGAGAATGATACAATCAAATGCATCTTTTTCATATTGGAACAAATGCTGATCTCTATTTAGCGTCTCTACCATAGCAAATACAAAATCACAGCCATATTCGTGTTTTCCATCACCTACGATGCCCATAGAAACAGAATTATTAAACACTCGTTCAAAAGACTTCTTGGCCTGTTTGGCTAACTGTGCCCGGTGAACAAGGAATAATACTCTCTTAAAACCTAATTCACGCATTGCAAATGCTGATGCATATGTTTTTCCAGTTCCCGTAGCCGAAATCAATAATGCTCTTTTCTCACCTTTTTCAATGATTTTTCGAAGATTAACAATAAATTCTTCCTGCATGGAATTCGGCTTTAATTTATATTTTTCAAAAGACGGAATCCTGTCTTTTTTAGCCTCTTCTCGTTGATGTTTGATGATCTCGTAGCGTGCTTTGTAAATTTCATAAAAGGTTTCAAAACCCAAAGCATACTCTGAATTCCAAAACGAATTGAATTCTTTTACAATCTCACTTGCTACTTCACCCTGCTCCGTCGATATAATCTTTGTATTCCACTCTATGTTGCTGGTAAGTGCTGCACTTGTCATATTGGAACTGCCAAGGATAATTCTATAAACCTCTTCTTTTTTGAAAATGTATCCTTTGGTATGAAATCCATTATTGGCAGCTTCCACATCATACATTTTTAGCGTAATATTTTTCAATTCATTCAGTTTTGCCAACGCTCTTGGCTCACTAAAATCTAAGTAGTTCGTTGTAAGAATTTGCCCCGGGATTCTCTTTCGCTCGAGTTCTTTTAACGTCTGCAGGAGGGGCGTAATTCCTCCCATTGTGATAAATGCCACACTAATCTGGAATTGTTCACAGCGAAGTAGCTCTTCTTCAATAGAAGAAATAACTTTTTTACCCTCTTCTGGATTGTTTGATATAAAACTCGGTTTATATTCCAGATTTGAAGCAAGATTTCCATTGATATAGGCTGCTTCCACCCCTTGATTTATGTTTTGTATTATTTCTTCTTTCACCGTTTCATCCTCTCTGTTCTAACTTTAAATTGTAACGTATTTTACTTTACAATTCAAATTTTTTCATCATTTTCCAGTTTTTACCATGCTTTATAACGTCTCCTGATACGCCCGATCAATCAGCTTCTTTGCCTTCTGAAAGTCTTCTGCCGTCTTGATTGACACTTCTAGCTCCCCCGTTCCGTAATGTCCAATCCCGCGGGTATCTCTTGTGAATCCTTCTTCCAGTTCAACAGTGTCCGGGTTGAGTTTCATTCGGAGCAGGATCTGTTTGTTATAAATTTCAATGCAGAAAATGTTCTGCACTTTCTTATAGGCCAAATACAGCTTCAATTGGTTTGGAACAAGATCGTCTCCCAGCGATTCGATGTAGTCACAAAGCGCCGTATATAATGTTTTGAAATGGCTGCTTGCTGATGACAGCTTCTCTAAATGTGTTTTCTGTGTGTATGTACTACTTGTTGTTGAAATGGTTGATGTTTCCGTTACTGGCTTTGCCACCGGTGTGTTCAGATGCTCAAACAGCAACAGATCTTCCCCATATTTCCGATATTTCACCAACTTGATATTCCTCTGCATCTGATTCACTGCATGCACGTCGTATTTCGTAAAATCATTTGCAATACAAATCACACAAGGCACCGACCAATCAATCTGGTCTGCTACTTCCATACCCAGTTTTTCAATCACAAGCAGTTTGAAATCCGCTTTGTGATCCAAAAGCCAATCCAGATAAAATAGTCCTTGATTAATTACATTCTCACTCATGCTTCTCTTGTATTCGAAAATCACCGGGCTGTTATTTTCATCAATTCCAATACTGTCCATTCTTCCCGAAGTGATCGCATATTCACTTTTCAGAAAGCGAATGCCGAAAAATGTCTCCATATTCTGCTCTATCATTGTCTGCAATTGTTTTTCCAATAATACCGTGGAAGAGGTGCGCTCTTTCACAACAGTTCCGATTTCAAAAAGTTTTATCTCCGACACCACATATTCTCCTGTTCCTGTCTATTTTTTAATTATTCTCCATTTTTCAAAAATCCACCAAATAGATCCCAATCCCAATTTCCGTAAAATCCCCTCTATGCTCAATTGTCGTTATTTTTGCCTTCAGCAGTTTCCCTGCATCCATCAATCTTGCAAATACTACATTATCTTTTTTCGGAATATACCCCAGTTTTCGCCTCTCGTTCGTAAGAACCAGAATCGCATTCTGATCAAATCTATTGTCCTCGCGCTGAAGAAGCAGATCATCTTCCTCTTTTATTTCACCCAAAACGCTCTGATCTTCCAGATGTGTCGTTCCCGCCACATAGGAATTAAACAAATAAATTTCTCTAACCAGTGGTTTTAAAATTTCTCCCAGTTCATGATTGTCGATCAGGGATACTACCCCGCCTTTGTTAATCTCTAATTCATCCGCCATAGAAAACTCACCCCATTTTTCATCATCTGTTCCAGAAGCTGATCCAGCTCCTGCTCATATACCCTATATTCTTCCAGTTCTTTTTGTAACTCCCGCTTCTTGTTTTGAACCGCTTCCTGATCCTGCAGAAGGAATCGATATTGGTAAGGATTCGTCTCTTTGATCTTCTGAATCTGCTCTTTTAATTTTTCTATCTTTGTGTCGATATCCTGTATTTTGATTTCATTCCCATCTAAATGATGGTCTACCAGAAATTTATTTACCAAAATTTCCGCCTCTTCCAGCTCCTCCAGATCATTTGCACGGTAAGAAACTACAATCCTCTGCCATAATTCTTTTAGTTCCGGTATCTCATTTGTTTTCGGATTCATATCTGGATGAATCTGCTTTGCAAGTCTGTAGTACAACTTTTTTATTTTTGCCGCGGTTTCTTCGCTGATGATTTCTCCACTATGCGCAATCTCATTTTCCTGTATCATTTCAGAAAGTTTTCGATTGTACTCTTTCATTTCCTGTGACAGATAGTTCTGCAGTTCCGCCTGATCCACCGGTTTTCCACGATTGACGGCCATCTGGCAGAAAGATATGGTCTTTTTCTTTTTGATGCAGGCTATTTTCTGTTCAAATACCGCTGTGATCAGATTGCCAAATTCAGCCAGATATCTGTTCTTCCAGGCATACGCTTCTTTTCGCAGTTTATCCCTTAAAAATAATAACGTTTCATATTCTGAATATCTGTTATCTGTACTTTTTATGATTTCATCCATTACCGTCTCTTTGGACCTTTCTTATTTTGAAATATGATTAATATGATTATAGCGTACTGTTACCTAAAATACCATTCCAAAAAGAAAAAGGCTACAGCTCCACGCAAGCCGTAACCTCTTCTCTAATCTCTCTTCTATTTCCGATACACGCTCTTCCCCCGTGCAATCACTTCCTGAATCTCCAGTCCCTGATCCAGTACGCAAAGATCTGCATCAAACCCTTCCTGGATTTTTCCTTTTCCTTTCAGTGACAGGATCTCTGCCGGGTTTGCCGTAATCGTCGAAATTGCGGTTTCCAGCGGAATTCCCGCTTTCTCCACGCATTCTTTTACTTCTTTCAGCAAACAGCTCGACTGGCCCATGCCCATCCGCAGGAATTCTCCCTTTTCATTAAAGATCGGCAGACTGCCCTGACCGTCGGATGAGATGGTGATGTGTTTCGGGTTCACGCCTGCATCCAGCATGCGGCGGATTCCTTTGCACACGCGGACTTCATCACAGACAGTTTCCCAGTAATTGATCTCTTCATTTCCGGTGAAATCGACTGCGCCGCCCTTTATGGCGTATTCAATTGCCTTCTGGAACAGCTTCTCGTTCCGGTTGACATGGGTCGGGAGGAACTGGCTGACCGGGATTTCGGTTTCGCTGATGACGCGTTCGATCAGCTCCATACATCTTGCACCGTCGCCAAGGTGGACATTGATCACTCCCGCTTTCCCGGAAAGAACACCGCCGAGGCGCGTGTCTGCTGCCAGTCGGGCGAATTCTTCGAAGGTCGGCTGTGAGGATCGGTGGTCCGAGATGGCGATTTCGCCGGTTCCGATGATTTCTTCGATCATCATGATATCTTTCGTAATTCCATCCGTCAGTGTACGCACCGGAACCTGATAGCTGCCGGTGTAGCACCAGGCGGACATGCCCTGCTCCCGGAGGCCTTTTGTTTTTGCCACGAGCGCGCACATGTCACGGCCAATGCCGTCAGTTCCGAGACAGCCGACAACGGTTGTCACACCGAACTTGTTCAGGCCTTCCATCGTCGCCTCCGGGGTGCGGTTGGCAAAGCCGCCCTCGCCGCCTCCGCCAAGCACGTGAACATGGCAGTCGACAAAGCCAGGTGTCAGGACAAGTCCGGTTCCGTCTACGGTCTCCGCGCCAAAGAGCAGGCCGTCTGCCGTTATCGTGCCGGCATCTGCGATCTTGACAATTTTATCATACACCGTAAGAACGTCTTTTCTTCCGAGGTATTCCGGCGCATAGACGTCTATATTCTGAAATAATATCATTTTCTCTCACTCCTCTTAAAATCCAATGGCAACCGCAATCAAAATCGTAATGACTGCTCCAATCATCAGTATCCCTAAGAATTTCCACATGAATTTGATCCAGTTCGACCACTCGATTTTTGCAATCGCCAGGGAGCCGATCAGGCAGCCGGAGGTCGGGACGATCAGGTTTGTGAAGGCATCACCGAGCTGGAACGCAAGGACGGATGTCTGGCGGGATACGCCGAGAAGGTCCGCGAGCGGTGCCATGATCGGCATGGTGATCGCCGCCTGGCCGGAGCCGGATACGACGAAAAAGTTGAAGACCGACTGGAACACATACATCAGCACGGCTGCGGCTGCACCGGAAAGACCGGCCAGGGCCTGTGAAATGCCGTACATAATGGTGTTGATAACGGTCGGGGTGGTCGGATCGGAACCGCCGAGCACCTGCATGATGCCCTGTGCCATCGCTACAACGAGTGCCGCACCGATCAGGTCCTTTGCGCCGTCTTTGAAGGAAACGGCAATATCATTTACTTTCATGTCATTCAGATGGAAAATGACACCGATCACACCTGCCACAATTCCCATGATGAAGAACTGGGTTGCGATTTCGGCCATGTAATAACCTTTTGCCATAACGCCCCAGATAACCCAGACAACGGTAACAGCCAGTGTCACCAGAACTAGGATATGGCCGATGCCGAAGGAATGGCCCTCGTCGATGCCTGTTTTTTCGTTCTGATCACGGAAATACTGGTCACTTTCGTAGGCAACGGAGATTTCCGGGGTCTTTTTGACTTTTGCTGCATAGAACATGGTCATGCCGCAGCCAAGAGCGGTGAATACGACCCACATCACCATACGGAAACCTGCGCCGGAGAAGACGTCAACGCCGGCGATTCCCTGTGCGATTCCGACGGAAAACGGGTTCATCCAGGAAGATCCGAAGCCGATCTGTGTTGCCACGTACGTAACAAGCACGGCAATGACGGTGTCGTATCCGACAGCGACGAACAGCGGGCAGAGGATCATGGTGAACGGAAGGGCCTCTTCTCCCATTCCGAACACGGCTCCGCCGAGGGAAAACAGGACGAAAAGGACCGGGATCAGCAGTTTTTCGGCTCCTTTTGCTTTACGGATCAGGCCGATCAGACCGGCTTCAACGGCTCCGGTGCGGATCATGATACCGAAAGCGCCGCCGACTACCATCAGAAATGCGATGATTTCGATGGCGGAGCTGCTGATAATTCCGTTATACATGTAATTGAAAAATCCGGTTCCGCCGTCGCCGCTGAACAGTGCAACGCCTTCTGTGACCGGTTTTCCGGCAGCATCGGTCAGATACTGGAAGCTTCCGTCTTTGATGACGGTACGGGTTTTTTCTACCCCGTTCATCAGGTATGTGACATCCTCCGTCTCGTAATAGCCTTTCGGGACGAGGAAAGTCATGACGGCCGCGATAACCACCACAAAAAAGATGATAATGTAGGTATCCGGCACGTTAAATCCCCTGTTGAATGATTTCAGGCCTTCGCCTTTCTTTTTGCTCATATTTTGAGATTTCCTCCATTTGATATTCTATTCTCGTTTTTAACACGCATGGATTAGTGTACCATAGATCATAGAGGAAAGTCACTGAAAAAATCAAAAAAGTAACAGAAAAATTTTCCATTCGGATTTTTCTGCCGGCTGTGTGCAATGTCATGCATAACATAATTGTATAGAAAGACAAACAATTCCTTTTAGGGTTTCCTGCTCCCCGTCTCTTATGCTATACTTGGAAAGTTGTTCTAACAGTAATACAAATCTAATACAGAAAGCGAGCTTGTGAACCTCACATGACTAAAGTCACGTGCTTCCGGCCGCTTTAGGCGGCAGACCAAATATCGGCGGATACGCCTGTTACTTAGATTTTGCACAGATATGTGCTTCTTCCATGCCGGATACGGCAGGTTTCCACATAACAGGTAATCCACTGCATATCTGCCTGTGTTTATGCTACTTTACGCAGTTCCATTTCTGAAATCAGTTCTCTCAGATCTGCATAAACACATGAGGTTCTACGCTTTACTGCAGGAACTTTTGCCTCCAGCAAAGACCTTTCCGTTTCCGGTAAGGGTTTTAAAATTTCACGGATAAAATATCTTGCTCCGATATTATACGATGCCGACAAATCACAGTTGTATCTTTTTCCGGTCTGAAACGTACACAGACGATGATCCCGTATATCACGGGCAATTTCTCCTGATCCATCAAAGGCAAGCCTGCTCGTGTTCCATGCACAGATTCGGGAAATTCGGATTCCCTTTCTGTGTGCCTGCTGTCCGCACCGTTTCTGGATATCACGTTTTCTCCACATCTGCAGTTTCTGCTTTTTCTTCCCGGAAAGTTTTCCTTTCATTTCCAGATATTCGAAAACAATCACATCTGCCTTCTTTTCTGACGCATACAGAACGATTTCCCTTGCAATTTTTCTGCCAAGCTCTGTATTCAGACGTTTTGCATATGCCCATTTTCCCTGCACCTGACGCGATCCATGTTCCCGCTGAAATCTTCGAATCCGTCCCAGCACACGGTACATCCGGTCTTTGTCACTGGGAAAGTTAATAAACTCTCTTCCCAGGATAGTTCCGTCTGGACGCATGATGGTACAGACTGCATCCGTATTGATGC
>NZ_QUGO01000036.1:217-13037 GCF_003479105.1 Blautia sp. AF19-13LB | reverse complement strand
ACGCTCGGACTATGGCTGTAAGGAAGTATCATTATGTATTCTGTGCGTTATCGCCCGCAGGCTGCTATCCCTGCTTTACGGTGTGGTATTTCTCGCTCGCTTTTCTGTTAAGAGAAAGGTCATGGCGTACCCGCCGCATGGCTCGGCACAAAAGGAACGTATCCGATTTGCCTTATGCTGCGTCGCCGTTCTATTGCGCCGCTTTCTTTATCAAAGAGCAGGGGGCTGTCTTGCGGTATGGAACGGAAAAGGGGAAAGAAGCGTTCCAATATCGCGTAGGTTATTCAGCCCGAAAAGTGAGGATAGCCCTCATCAGTCTTGCTTGCAGCCGTTCCCGAATATCCTCGTCAACGCCATAATAGACATTGCCGCGCTCGTCGTAGAGCTTCCGCATGGAAAGACTTGCTATGTAGCCGCTGAAATGCTGCAAGACCATTTTCATAGCGTCCGGGTCGCCTTTGCTCGCCGCCAAAATAACGGGATAGGGAACAAGGGCATTTTCCGGGTAGTCGTTTTGATTACCATTCGTTCCATTCATCAGCGTGTTCCTCCAAATATTTCTTTAACAGTTCAAAAGAGCTTGTCCGTCTGTACTGTATCGTGCTGCGCGACGTATTGAACATTTTTCCGATTTCCACGTCAGTCATGCCCTCGAAATAGTACAGAAGTATAGCAGTTCTCTTTTCTTCCGGCAGGGTGCGTATTGCTTCAAGCAATAACTTCGGGGTTATTTCTTTTCCTGCCATTTGATAAGTCGGCTCGGCTGTTTCAGCTTGAAAATATTTATCCGTAGTGTAAAGCTGCCGTTCCTCATGCAAGGCAAGGTCACAAAAAGAAACTTCCCGTTTCCTGCGTCGCCGGATTTCATCATGGGCGTTACAGGCTTCGTTGTGTAGCACCCGTTTACAGAAACTTTGAAAGACACATTGCTTCTGAAATTCTCTGCGATTAGGTTCCATGTAATCACCTCCTTTCTGCCGAAAGGCGGTAGTACCTCCCCTTTTCGCGGGATAATACAGACGACTTTTTTAAACGCCGGACGAAAGCGAAAATTTCTTTGAAAAATCTTCTGTAAAATGCAAAATGCGCCCATCTGCAAGGCGCAGACCGACGCATAGGAAATAACAGCAGTATTTAATTGATTTGATAGTTCATCTGTATAGTCGGACTTGTCCGGTGGGGGAGCTATACTTTTTTTAATGAATGTAACCTATGTATGCTGTATAGCAACAAAGAAATCCCCATAGCGGCAGCCCTCCTAAATGCCGCTAATTTATGTTAGCAGTAGACAAAAAGAAGCGGCGGCTCTAAAAATTAAAGCCACCGCTTCAAATGCGCGTGAAAATATGTCTGCGCTACGACGGCTTTTTTTCTTTTGCTGTCGTAGCGTAGAATTAGGAAGTGTGCATAAAAGACACTATTTTTTCAGTAGTGAGGAATCCAAATTACCAAAACTTGTTACTCCACACCGAATAAAACCTACCATATCAAGCTATTTGAATCAGAGTTCAATTCTTGCTTTTGATGGTTTATCTTCACAATAGATAACTTTAATCGTTGTTCCCTTGTCAGGAATTTTGTTTCCTGCGCCAATCCATTTTTGGCAGGTGTAATCTTTGACGCCTATCGTGTATTTGACCTTGATAATATGTGGAAAAGCTGCACCATCCATAGCATGGGTACGGACAGGTTTACGATTTACTTTTAACCACCATTGTTTTGTAACTGAAATTACAGTTCCTGTTGTTTCCTTTTCCATAAGTTATACCTCCGATGTTAATTTAGAATGAGTAATTTTCTATTTAGATAGCTACATATTAAAGCAAACTGCCCTTTAATCCTTTTTTGAAAACCAATACAGCCCTTTCGGTTCCCCAAAATGACATTGTGACAAGGCGATAGCTTTCCTTTTCCATTTCCTCTATTTTGGCATTGATTTTCACTGTCGCATTTTCAATAGTAATTTCTTCTAATAATTCTGTCCTATACATCATATCTTTACCTCCATAATTATTAAATAGATGATACATATTTTCGGTTCAATCTTTTTGGTATTTACCAACCTTTTTTTCTAACTGCTTTTTTCTTCTTACCAACAGTCAATGTACCGGGTTCTTTCTTTTTATTTGCAAGAATAATCATAGAAATCAAGAAAGTCAAAACTATTGTAATGAAAGCGGGGAAAATGTGATAAGTATAACCATATTCCGCACCACAAGTAGGGTCTACTAAAATCATGCTTGCTTTAATCGGATAATAATTTAACAGTGTTCCTTCAAAAGTTCCAAAATATCCATACACAAAAGCTAGTGCAACTCCACCCAAAAAATTATTTGCCGAACAACAGAATATCAGAATAATCGGCAAGACTGAAATATAAATTCCTATATTCGCCCCAGTAACACGAATAAACATATTGAGTAGATTGCCAAAATGAACTCCCGGAAATCCGACAATAATATTGATTACTAATGCTATCACACAACCTATAAGACTAAAGCTGATTGTCAACAGCAATAGAATAAGTAATTTTCCAGAAAGTAACTGTTTATATGGAATAGGAATTGTTAATATATTCTTCATAGTATCGTCTGTATATTCCCTTGTTATGATATAACCTGCAATCAGTGCAATAATAATCGGAAAAAATAAGGTACAATTACTAATCATAACCTGTTGCATAAAATAGTCAAACGTCCATGTCGGTCCACCGTTGGCTGTGGAATAAAACAGTGACAGCAACGGAGAAAGTGTTGTCATAATAATTCCGGCTTTTATTACAGAATATCGTTTTAATTTTAAAAATTCAGTTTTTATTATATTTCTCATATCTTTTACCTCGTCCATTTTTTATAAAAGCGAATTATCAGCCACAAAGAAAGTACAACTGTAATTGCCATAATAAAAATTGTATGGAAAGTAGTTGGTACAATCGCATAGGCTTCCGGCAAAAGATTATCTTTTTGCAAATTATCCATCATTAAGCCGCTTGTCCAGTTCATAACACATATAACCGGAAAAGAATTTAAGAAAGCAATTTTGGCAGCACTTATAGATGTCCCAATCGTTCCCAGTATGCCCCAGTTAAAAATGGAATAAAAAAAAGCAAGCAGGATAGAAAGTAAAAAACTTTTGTTAAAGTAAATAATTAAAAATACAATCGGTAAAGAAGCTGCTACGATAAGAACTCCAAAAATAAGGCTCATAAATATCTTATAAGTCATACCGTAAACCATTCCTACATGAAACAATTTACAAAACAACGCAACAGACAATGTGCTTATCAGACAAAATGCAACGCTGAAAATAAAGAGCATAGAAATTTTTGCCATAATGAGTTGTGTATTTGTAACTGGAATTGTTCTAAGGTTTTTGGAAGTATCACAATCTCTTTCTATAAAAAACAAAATAGCGGCAATGATACCAATTAGACATGGAAGCAAAAAAACTAAACCATATCCCAACATCATTGTATAGACATAATCAAATCGGGTTTGAAGATAGTGTTCTGTTGTATCTGCACCAGTTCCCGCCTTTGCCATATATGCCAAAATCAACGGAAAAAATAACGACAATGACATCAGTGCATACAACAGTCTTTTTCGCTTTAATTTCCAAAATTCGCACTTAATCAGTTTAAGCAATTCCTTCGCCTCCTGTCACACGCTTGAAGTAATCTTCAAGACTTTCTTCACAAGTATGGGCTTCTGATACCTCCAATCCATTTTCTACAAAAGCAGTCACGATTTTTCCTACGGACAAATCAAGATTATGCAAGCGTAAATTGTGGTCGTCCTGTATAGAGAAATGACTCTCATGGAAAGTACGCTCTAAAATTCTTGCTGCCTGTGCGGTATCAGAAAGAGTAAATCGGATATGTTTGCTGCTTTTTTGTTCCAGTTCCGCAAGACTTTCTTCTTCCAATAGTGCGCCATGGTCGATAATTCCAATATCATCTGCTAGCAAAGAAATCTCCGAAAGGATATGACTGGAAATTAAAATTGTTTTTCCCTTTGTATCGCAAAGCTCGCGAATAAAAGAACGTACTTCTGCAATTCCAATCGGGTCAAGCCCATTGATAGGTTCATCTAAAATCAGAAGTTCAGGGTCGTGCATAACTGCAAGTGCAATCGCAAGCCGTTGTTTCATACCAAGAGAATACTGGGAAAACAGTTTTTTGTCTTTATAAGGCAATCCTACCAAATCCAATGTGTTTTTAATTGAATGACGGTTGGGTATGCCCCGTAAGGTAGCAAAAATTTGTAAGTTTTCCGTAGCAGTCAAATTAGGGTAAAAACCGGGTGACTCAATCAGACTACCGATACGGGGCAACAATTTCTTTTCATTCCCCTGCAAAGACTTTCCCCATATTTTAACTTCGCCGGAAGTTGGCTTTGTCAATCCAAGTAGCATTTTCATAGTGGTCGTTTTTCCGGCTCCGTTTCTTCCAAGCAGTCCGTAAATTCTCCCTTTCTGCACATGAATATTTAAGTCAGCGACACTCTTTTGTGAGCCGTACTGTTTGGTAAGATTTTTTGTTTCAATGATATAATTTTTGTCCATATTCAAACCTCCTGTTCTGTAAACTATTCTATCATACCAACCTTGCATTAACCTTGCCGCAACCTTGCATTAACCTTGCAATTTGAAATATTGTCCCAAAAATAATTAAGGCTCCCGTCAAAAGAACGGGAGAACCTTAATTTGCTAAGGGAAAAAGCAAAGTAAATTCCGTTCCTGTTCCCTGTGTGCTATTTGCTGTTATTGTGCCGTTCATTTTTTCTACAAGTTGGTGTGCGATAGAAAGCCCAAGACCGCTGCCTTTTTCAGACCGTCCCTTATCGCATTTATAGAGCCGTTCAAAAATATGCTTCAAATCTTCTTTTTCAATCCCTATTCCATTATCTGCTAATCGGATTTGCATATTTTTTTCCTGCTTTGATAGGATTATTTCTATTTTATCCGCATGACTGTGAGAAATTACATTCTGAATAAGATTGTTCAATATCCGCATATAGCCGTCCGTATCAAGTTTTACCCGGAAAGGCTGTTCGGGAATATCAATATTGTAATCTATCTGCTTATCTTCAAATATGGGTATCCAGTCAATCAAGATATTTCGTGTCAGCTCCGCAGCTTCAACAATATTTATATCCATAGCAAACTCATTAGAATTTAATTTGAACCAGTCAAAAAGAACATCAATATATTCTTTCAAATCGTGAGCTTTGCGGCGGGCTGTTTCGATATAGTCGTCCCTGTCTTTTCCTGTAACAATTCCTTTATGTGCAGCGTCAAGATACCCAATAAGCGTTGTAAGCGGTGTCCGAACATCATGGGAAAGACTTGTCATAAGCTGTCGGTTTGTTTCTTCTGTCTGCCGGACAGTAGAAAGCCTGCTCTCATAAGACACAACAATCTCATTTATTTCATAGGCAAGAGGGGCTACCAGTTCATTTGTTGCAGATAAAATACGTCTGTTTCCATTTCCGTTTTTTACATCAATCAATGCGTCTGTTATCTCGGCTATCTGTTTTTTAACACGTCGAATAGCAAAGCAGGAAACAAGAATAGAGAAAAGTGCAATTATTATGGATAGAAAAATGACTGCTTCCATAGAAAATCAAACCTCCTTGTTAAAACGATAACCGATACCTTTAATCGTTTGAATATATTTTGGACTTCCGGGATTTACCTCTAATTTCTTGCGAAGTCGGCTGATAATCGCCATAATGTTGCTGTCATCATAGAAATATTCCTCTCTCCACACTTCTTCATAAATCTGTTGCTTTGTCAGAATTTTCCCTTGATTTTTCGCGCAGTATAAGAGTAAGTCAAATTCTTTTGGAGGCAATTCAAAAGTTCCATTTTCCGTAGTAACAGAACGATTTTCAATATCAATTTTCAACCCGTCAAATTCAAGTTGCTGTGATATTCCGTCCTGTTGATTGAAACGGGTATAACGGCGTATAAGGGAAACGATACGGGCTATCAGTTCGTCCATGTCAAAAGGTTTTGTCAAATAATCATCAGCTCCTGCCCTTAAACCGCGTACTTTAGAAGCACTGTCATTTTTTGATGTAAACATCAAAATCGGCAGGCTGCTTTCTTTTCTAATTTCTTCCAATGTTTCAAATCCGTCCATACCAGGCATCATAACGTCCAGTATCACAAGTTGATATTCTCTCTCTTTTAATTTTTGTAATCCCTCTTTTCCCGTATTACAAAAATCAGCTTCTATATCTTCTGATAGCACGCTGCGTTTAATCAGCGCACAAAGTTCCTTATCATCATCTATAATCAAAACTTTATTCATGGTATAGCTCCTTTCCTTGTTTGGTTCTACCGTCAATCGGTTTTTCCGCGTCTTTTGGTATCAACCACATATACCCAAGTTTTGAAACACCCTGTATGCGTTTCTCCCTGCAAAGTATCTGTACCCGCCTTTCAGAAATTCCCCACTTCTTTGCTGCTTCGGGGCAAGACATATATTCCATAACAACACCCGTCCTTTCTGAAAATCTTATCATAATAATTATAGTCGGACACACGAACAATAGCAAGTATATAAATATGAATTATTATGGCTATTTAGTGGAACTGTATAGACATATCCAAAGAGAAAGGGGAACAGTAAAATGTAACTGGGTGAATAAATATGGCAAAAAGACCGGTAGAAAAATATGACTTCAAGGCATTTGGAGAAGCTATAAAAGCTGCGCGGACGGGGCGCAAAGAAAGCCGCAAACAGGTAAGTGATGAAATGTATATTTCTCCTCGCTATCTTGCAAATATCGAAAACAAAGGACAGCACCCCAGTCTGCAAATCTTTTTTGAGCTTATGCTTCGTTACAATATATCCGTAGACCAGTTTCTTTTAGATACGCCCACCCAAAAAGATACAAAGCGGCGGCAGCTCGACGCTCTCCTTGATGATATGAGCGATAATGGCATACGGATTGTAACGGCAACTGCAAAAGAAATTTCAGAAGTCGAAAAAGAGGACAAATAAATGTGTCCGGCAAATTGAATATGATTTAGGAAGCGTTGTAATCTTTACAGATTGCAGCGTTTTTCTTTTGCTCTTTTTTGGCATATAGAGCATTGCGTTGTAGTAACCAGTGAGGAAAAAACTTTCGTAGCAAGCATAGGAAAAGAGTACCCTTTTCCGTATTTTCTCCCTCCCGTCCTGCGGTGCGTCGGTTGAAAATTGCTTGTTGGGAAGTGTCCCAAACCCTCGGAACGGAAAGGAGTGATTGCATGAATGGACGCAAAAGAAAAGTACAAATCAAATTCTATGTAACAGAGGAAGAACGGGCATTGATTGAGCAGAAAATGAAGCTCGTCCCCACCCGGAACATGGCGGCGTATCTTCGCAAGATTGCCATTGACGGGTATATCATTCAGACAGACCATAGCGACATAAAAGCCATGACAGCGGAGATACAGAAAATCGGGGTCAATATCAATCAGATTGCAAAGCGTGTCAACGCGACAGGCAGCGTCTACCAAGAGGACATAGAGGAAATAAAGGGGGTGCTTGCGGAGATATGGCGGTTACAAAGATTAAGCCTATTAAAAGCACGTTGAGCAAAGCCCTTGACTATATCCAAAACCCGGATAAAACAGACGGGAAAACGCTTGTGTCCTCCTTTGGGTGCAGCTATGAAACGGCAGATATTGAGTTTGGATTTACGCTTGCACAAGCCATAGAGAAAGGGAACAATCTCGCCCACCATTTGATACAGTCCTTTGAGCCGGGGGAAGTGGATTATGAGAAAGCCCACGAAATCGGGAAACAGCTTGCCGACGCGGTAACAAAGGGACAGCATGAATACGTCTTAACTACCCACATAGACAAAGGGCATATCCATAACCATATCATTTTTTGTGCGGTCAATTTTGTTGACTACCACAAATACAATTCCAATAAACGCAGCTACTATGGCATACGGAACATGAGCGATAAGCTGTGCCGGGAAAACGGGCTGTCCGTTGTCGTTCCGGGTAAGGGCAGCAAGGGAAAAAGCTATGCAGAATATCAAGCGGAAAAGGTCGGTGCAAGTTGGAAAGGCAAGCTGAAAATTACCGTTGATACGCTTATCCCCCAAGTGGCAAGTTTTGAAGAATTGTTGCAGCGGTTACAGGCAGCGGGCTATGAGATAAAGCCGGGAAAATATATCTCCTGCCGCGCTCCGGGACAGGAACGGTTTACCCGCTTAAAAACCCTCGGTGCAGATTATACAGAGGAAGCAATCAAAGAACGGATAGAGGGCAAGCGCACAAAGGCGGCGAAAGCTCCCAAAGAGCAGCGCGGCGTATCGCTGCTTATTGACATTGAAAACAGTATCAAGGCAGCGCAGAGCCGGGGCTATGAACAGTGGGCGAAAATCCATAATCTGAAACTGGCTGCAAAGACTATGAATTTCTTGACAGAACATAAGATTGAGCAGTACGCAGATTTAGTCAGCCGGATTGAGGAAGTAAATGCGGAAAATGAAAAGACAGCAGACGCATTAAAGAGCGTGGAGAAACGTCTTGCAAACATGGCGGTGCTGATGAAGCACGTTACCACCTACCAAAAGACAAAACCTGTCTATGAAGCATACCGCAGGGCAAAGGATAAGGACGCATACCGGGCAAAGCAGGAAAGCAGTCTGATACTCCATGAAGCAGCGGCAAAGGCACTAAAAACGGCGGGCGTTTCCAAGCTCCCGAATGTCGCCGCGCTACAAGTAGACTATGAAAAGCTCCGGGAACAGAAAGAAGCCCTTTACGCGGACTATGGCAAACTGAAAAAACAGGTCAAAGAGTACGACGTTATCAAACAGAACATAGACAGCATTTTACGGCAGCCAAGAGAGCCGGAACGGGAAAAAGGGAAAGAACGCGGGGAGTAGTTTTGTTCATACTTGTGTGATATAATAGTTCCTATCAAAGACAGTAGCCACATACTAAAGTGATACATTTTCAGCAAAGGAAGTGTCAGAAAATGGAACAGGAAATGCCGGACTATGAAACGATATGCGCTGCCGTTGTGGGCGAAAAATGGGCGTTGGAAAAGGTGCTTGATTGTTACGGCGACGAAATCAACCGCCTTGCAATGGTAAAAAAGTGTCAGCCGGACGGGACTATCAAAGAGGAAATCGACGAAGATTTACGGCAAACACTCATAATGAAACTGTTAGAAGCTATCCCACAATTTCCAATGGAAAAGGAGTGATACCATGACACGCGGAGAAATTTGGAAAGACTTTTTCAAGAGAAACGTTTTGCCCGCCGTTATTGCATTGTTTTTATTCTTCATGTTCAAGAACATCTTTACAGAGGACGGGTAGACCAATTACTTTTATGTATGGCTGTGCTGCGGTATCCCCTTTGGCATTCGCCGTATGTTCGTATGGCTTGTACCGCATGGATATGACATAGCTGGAACGGTGGGTATCGTTGCCATTAACTTCATTTTGGACGGCATTATCGGCGGGGGCATTTTAATATGGCGGCTTGTCGTTGCTACGTGGTATATCCCCCTTACGATATACCGTTTACTTACCGCAGATAAGAGTGCAACCCCTCAAATCAATATAGAGAAAGGATTTAAAAGTTATGAATGAAAGAGAAAGAATTATTCATTTATGGTTTGATATGTGGCTAAAACAACAAGATTTAGGGATTGATAGTATTTTTACAGAAGATGTGATTTACACTGAAAGTTGGAGTCCTAAGTATGAAAGTCGAAAAACAGTAAAACATTGGTTTGATGAATGGAATACTCGTGGAAAAGTCTTAGTGTGGGATATTAAACAATTTTTTCATAAGGAAAATCAAACTATTGTAGAATGGTATTTCAAAAACAAAATGAATAATGGTAATATTGAAGAATTTGACGGAATTTCTTTAATAGTATGGACGGAAAATAACAAAATAATGGAGTTGAAAGAATTTGGTTGTAATCTCAATACCTATAATCCATACGCCCAAAATGATATGCCACAATTCAGAGATGAAAAAACAAAGTGGTTTTGAAGTTTTAAAAGCCGGGACGCAGACAGTCGGTAAAGACTATCCGCGCCCCGGCTTTCTTATGGGTACAGCGATAAAATGTTACGCAGTAGAACGCCATTTTTGAGGGAAAAGGTATAAAACCCTTGCCGCGTCATTTTCACACCCGGAAAGCCCTGTAAATCAAGGCTTTTTTTGCCCCTACTGCGTAACAAGGGCGCGTCGTTTCCTCATGCGTTCCGCTGCCTGTCTGCGGGTAATACGCTTCCGGCAGTCCGGGCAGTATTTGACGCTGTTAGAGGTGGACGCAAAAGAAGCTCCGCACTCGGTACAACGCTTTTTATCCTCGGTCTTGAAAAGCTCTGCATACAGCAGCTTATCAAAGGGAAGTACGGCGGTCTGAAACCATTTGCATAGAAGAGAATAGGAAATAAGCTGCGGGCAGACACATTCCTCCCCGTCGTCCAGTAAAATACAGTGTCCGTTATCGCAGTTGCAGCACTCCTTTTTTACAAGGCTGTTGACTTTCCGGCTTTGGGGCGGCGTAAGCCGCTTTAGCCCGGTCATACCTCATCAGCGGCGAAAATGGCAAGCTCCGTATACTCATTTTCTGTCAGAGGTGCAATTTTCGCAAGGGTGCGCTTCGCCAGTTCCCGCATATCCTCGTCCATAAACGGCAGCGCAGCGTTGATGTTCTCCATAAGCCCGCGCTTACCGCCCTCATTGTAAATGCTCAACAGGTTTGTTTCTTCAACGGTCAGTCTAATCATGCTCATACCTCCAATTCGTGATTTTTTGATTTTGCCGCTTTTTTCTGTGCGGTTTTTTCTTTGTCTGCTCTAAGCTGCGCCCGGATAGAGGGCTTCTTTTCCGTTTTTGCTGCCTTGCCGCGTTCCTTGTCAGCCTTGACAGCTTCCGCAAGGTCAACAAGGGAAATGGTTTCTCCTGCCTTTACCTTTGCTTCCAGTTCTGCGGTAGTCGGGGTGTTGTTTATCTGCCCGTCAATCATGTTGTAGTTTTGCTCTGTGGTCTGCTCGGCAGCTTTCAGATAGTTCTCTGGCTGAACGGGAACAGCAAAAGCCCTAGTGCCGTTCCCCATAATCAGATATTTTCCGTCGTCGGACTGGTGGTGCAATCCATATCCGGCAGCTTCCATTTGCTCGCGGCTCATGGCGGTTACATAGAAAGTCCCTCTCGGTGTTTTGATTGTTTCGCCCGTTTCCAAGTCGGCGGGAATGAGGGCATTTTCCTGCTCCTTGAAAAACTCCGGCACTTCCTTATAACCGAAGCTGTCTACATAGTGGGCGGTGTCCTGCCCGTTCTGATGAAGCACCACCACGTCGGAAACGGAAAGGCTGTGTCCCTTAAAATCTTTCGGGTGGTCGATATTAAAGCGGGTGTAAATATCTTCAAGGGAAGTCCCCGGCGTAAGCTCTGCGGAATAGACAAGTGTATAGTTTTTCGCGTCTACCCGGTGTCCTGTGGCAGTCAGACGGTCGTAAGGTTCAAAGCGCAAATCTCTTGTTTCGTCCCCGCCTTTTATCTGATAAATGGAAAAGGTGTCTTTGTCCTGTGGGGCTTCCTGTTCCGGCTGCTCCTGTGCATCTACCTTTTGCGCCCGGATATGCGCCCGTTGTAACTCGGTAGGCTTTTCCCCCGTAAGGGGTACAATCGCCTTGACATAATCAGCCGCATAATAGGCGTTACTGGTAAGCTGCCGCTGCCATGCCCCTGCTTTGGGCGACCAACGGAAGCCATTACTTTTTAGGGCTTCCCGCGTGGCTTCGTCCGGCTTATCCTCAAAGAAGATTTGCAGGCGGTTTGCTTCGGTGTTTGCTTCCACCTTGCCGCCGTCAAATTTCCAACCCACAAAACCGATTTCTTTTTGCTGTGAAAGAGATTTGATACGGTCTTTCACGCGCCGGATTTCTGCACTGTTGTTGGATAACGCCCAAGTCGCAAATGGCTTGTCCTCCAAATGCCAACTGCTCGCCATGTCTGCTTTCAGTTTTTCCAGTTCCTCCGGCGGTAAATGCGGGCAGCCGTCAAGGGTCTTATGCTTGCGGTAATAGGCGTTTACGGCTTTCATGGTTTCCTGCGATTTTTCAAGGCTTTCCAGTTTCTTTTCTAACTTCTGTACTGCCTGCGGGTCGTCTGCGCTGATACCGCCCATGCCGGTGCTGCGGATTTTATCAAGAAGTCCTTGTATGTCCTGCCATTCCCGGTAATTGCTGTCGCGGGCTGCGTTCTGCTTTTCTTTCTTCCTTGTGGGGAAGTTAGAGCCGCCCGCAATCAGGATAGAGGGAACACGCGCGTCAATCTCATAGCCTTTATTCATGTTCGCCGCCAGTTTCCGGGCATAGGTGTCAAGCAGGCTGTCGATTTTCTCATGGTACATCGGGTCTACCCGCTGTTTTTGCCTTTCTGCGATTTGTACGGCTTCATCTACATAATGCCTGTATTCAGCCGTCGCGCTGCCTTGCTTATAATCGGAAAAGCTGTTCATATCCTTTGCACGTTTGGCGGCAGCTTCATTGATAGGATAATAAGGGGCGGCGGGTGCAGCCTGTTCCGGCTGTGTTTCTTTTTCCTGTACCGGGGCTGTTTCTTCGGGAAGCTCCGGCGTGGCGGCTTCTGCTTCGGGCTGTTTGGTAGCTTCCTGTGCGGGCTGCGCCTGTTCGGTGGTCTGTTCCTTATCCTGTGCCTTTTGGATTGCTGCAAAATGTCCGTCTATGGTATCAATCAGATTTGCGGCGGTGCTGCGGATTGTTTCAAGAGAGCCTTTCAGTTCTGCAAGTTCTTTTCCGCTGCTCCACCC
>NZ_QUGO01000036.1:0-207 GCF_003479105.1 Blautia sp. AF19-13LB | reverse complement strand
AAGTTCTTTTCCGCTGCTCCACCCGGCGATATATCCAAAAGAATAGTCCGACGTATCAAGCCCGTAATGTTGGCAGACAGCATAGGCGACGCTTTCCGCCTGTACCTCGCGGGTACGGCGGTCGGGGCGTTCCGGCATAGCAAGGGCAGTATCATGCAGCGTGGCGTGGGCGATTTCATGGATTGCGGTCTTGATATTCTGCAATTC
>NZ_QUGO01000035.1:0-13328 GCF_003479105.1 Blautia sp. AF19-13LB | reverse complement strand
CCAAAGGTATCTATATATTTGTAGGCATATCTCCCGTCTTTTCTCTGGCTCTCTCCGGTGCGGAGAATACGATTTTTATTATCCCGTCTTTTTTCCGACATCGTTATGCTCCTTTCCATAATGGAAAGAGCCTTGATATGCTTGACTACATTGTACCACATTCAAGGCTCGATTTCACTATCAGATTGCGTCCACCATATCAATCATTTTTTCAAACTGCTTACGCTTAATCTGAATACGGTTTCCGTTCATCATTACCCAGTCCGGGACGGGATTTTCTTCTGCCAGTTTCCGCAGCTTGCTTTCTCCGATACGGAAATATTTTGCTGCTTCTTCTATGGTAAGCGTGTACTTTTCCCAAATCGGCACGTCGTTATTGTTCAATTTGTCGTCCCCCTTTCTTAATGGGTCAAAAGTCAATTTGTAACATAGGCTTTAATCGGACGGCTATTAGCGTAACCTCATGGGACTTGCACCCCTCCGGCGGTCTGCCGAAGCCCTACCCATTGCCTGCGACGCTTCTAACGCTCGGACTATGGCTGTAAGGAAGTATCATTATGTATTCTGTGCGTTATCGCCCGCAAGTTGCTACACTTGCTTTGCAGCGGTGGTGTTGTTCGCTCGCTTTTCCCGTAGGAGAAAGGTCATGGCGCACCCGCCGTATGGCTCGGCACAAAAGGAACGTATCCGATTTGCCTTATGCTGCGCCGCCGTTTTCTTGCGCCGCTTTCTTTGTCAAGGTTCAAAATGGCTGTGCTGCCGCATTAGCAGCGGAACGGAAAAGGGGGAGTAAAGACGTTCCACTGCCGATTGCGGTTATTTCTCTGTTCTAAAATTGAGGACAGCCATCATCAGTTTGGCTTGCAGCCGTTCCCGAATGTCGTTGTCTATACCAAAATAAACATTTCCACGCTCGTCATATAACTTTCGCATGGATAAACGGGCTATGTAACCGCTGAAATGCTGCAAGACCATTTTCATAGCGTCCGGGTCGCCCTTTGTCGCTGCCACAATGACAGGATAAGGAACAAGGGCATTTTCCGGGTAGCCGGGTTGATTACCATTCGTCCCATTCATCAGCATTTTCCTCCAAATATTTTCTTAATTGTTCAAAAGAGCTTGTCCGTCTGTACTGTATTGTGCTTCTCGGTGTATTGAGCAACTCTGCAATTTCTGTATCGCTCATTCCCTCGAAATAATACAGCAATATGGCTTTGCGCTTTTCTTCCGGCAAAGTACGGATTGCTTCAAGAAGCAGCTTCGGCGTGATTTTCTTTCCGGCTTTTTCAAAGACGGTTTCAGCAGTTTCCCGTTTGAAATATTCATCAAAGGTATGTAGCTGTCGCGCTTCATCTAAGGTCATGTCGGAAAAGGTTACTTCCTTTGCCTTATGTGTACGAAGCTCTCTATGAGCGTCGCACGCTTCATTGTGCAATACCGCATTGCAATACTTCTGAAAAGAACATTGCTTATAAAACTCCCTGCTATTAGGTTCCACATTCTCACCTCCTTTCTTGTTGAAAGTTGGTGGTGCTTCCCCCTTTTCGCGGGGTAATACGGAGCCTTGAAAAAATGCCAAATATTTTCGGAAATTTTTTCAAAAATTTTTTTAAGCATACAAAATGCGCCCGTCCGCAAAAAAACGCGGACAGGCGCATAGGAACAATAAAAAGTATTTAGATGATTTAATAGTTCATATCTAAGGGTAGGAATATCCCCGGTGGCGGTCGGGCTTTTTTTGATAAATCAAAGAATGTAAGAATTTGTTGATGTGGTTTATAACTCATGGCGGCTACCTCCTAAAGCCGCCATGTCTACATGGTTAAGGGTCGTCGTACAGACAAAAAGAAACGGCGGCTCTGAAAATCAAAGCCGCCGAAATAGAATAGGCGCGTGAAAATATGGCTGCTCTGCGACGGCTTTTTTTCTTTGCCGTCGTCCGGCAGATGTTGGTTGTATCATTACTTATTTTTGATTGTTTTTTTAGATGTTAAAATCAAGACAGAAAACAATCCACAAAAGAACAAACTCATAAGGCTAATAATGATTTCTCCAAAGGTGGCAGAATAATAGCCGGAAATATTGAATGTAGCAGTAATAGGATAGCAAGCCGAAAGAACATCGGATATACTTGTGAATAATCCTGCAAAAGAATAAATTACTGTAAAAATCAAAGCAAGCCAATAGCCTTTCTTTATTCTTGATACAACCGCAATAACAGGTGCAATAGCAAAGAAAATTCCAATGCCGTCAAGTAAATAGATTTTGAAAAAACTTAAAATCATTTTGATAGACAAGCCCCTAAAATGCAAAATAACTTCAACTAAAAATGTAATGCCGAAAAGCAGCAAATAAAAGAGTACGCTAAATGCAAAAGTAATAAGTAATTTTGCAATCGTCATTTTAGCTTCACTTATAGGAATTAAACGTAATGATTTAATAGTATCTTCTTGTTCCTCACGACAAATCATATAGCTCCCAAAAAGTGCAATAACCGCAGGAAGAACAAAAAAAGTTGCTAAAGACTGTGCTGCGTTCATAAACCACCCTGCGTCATCTATATAGCGTTTTTCCCCAAAAGAAAACTGCCCTTGAGTAAAAACAATAATTGCAACCATAATAACTGCGAATATGGCGACCAACACAATTTTTGAACGTCGGAGTTTTTGATGTTCTGCCCAAATCAATTCTTTCATCATTCAATCACTCACTTTCTATGCTTTAAGGAAATGTACGCAAATACGATAGAAACAATAGTCCATATACCGATACAAAAAAGTGCAGCCGGAATATTGACTTCCTGTGCCAAAATAACACCGGGAATATCTCGCATGATAATTGCTGTTGCACTGGATAGAGGGTGTAGGTACATATTAACCATAAGCAAAATAAAGCTAAGAAAGGTGTAAACCAGTGTCACACATACAGGAAGTATATAGTTCTTCCCGGCAGCTGCAACCGCTAAAAGTGGTAATATGGAAAATGCGGTAAGTATGGCGATTTCAATACATTTCTTAAATAGATAACTGATACTATTCCATTCAAAGGTTATATAACCGGGAAGCATACCGAAAAATACAGACGCTATGGCTGTAAGCAACATAAAACAAACGGAATAAGACAGTACAACAATAAATTTGCTAAAAAAATATCCTGTCTTGCTAATCGGTATAATCCACAACTGTTTGAGCATATCGTTTTGATTTTCGTCATACATGAGCATAGTAGAAACCAAACCTAATACAACAGGAAGTATAATCCAAGCTGTATAGCTGAATGTAGTCCACTTATAAAATTGTAATGGTTCAATAACTGTTTTATCAGCACTTCTGAAATAAAAGACTGCAAGAAGTGGCATGAAAAGAGCGGATAACAGCATTAACACAATAAATTTTTTTCGACGCAGTTTAAGAAACTCTGCCTGTATCAGCCTAAGCAATTCCTTCTCCTCCTGTGATTTTTTTGAAATAGTCCTCTAATGTATCATTGCATAGCTGAGAACTGATAACAGCTATATCCTGTACCACAAGAGCTTTATTGACAGCAGCCATATCCAACGAAGTGTCATAAATCCGCAGGGTGTGTTCGTCCTGTACGGAATATTCGGTAACCCCAAACTGCCTTTCCAAAACAAGAGAAGTTTTCGGTATATCAGAAACTTGCAGAAGTATATACTTACTGTTTTTCTTTTGCAGCTCATTCATGCTGTTTTCTTCCAGTAGTACACCATGGTCAATAATGCCGATGTCATCAGCCAGTAGTGCAATTTCGGACAGAATATGACTGGAAATAAGAATTGTTTTTCCACGCTCGATACTTAAAGTCTTAATAAAGTCCCTTACTTCTGCAATGCCTATCGGGTCAAGACCGTTTGTAGGTTCATCTAAGATTAGCAGTTCCGGGTCATGTAAAATAGCATTTGCTATTCCAAGACGCTGCTTCATTCCAAGAGAATACTTGCTAAACAATTTTTTATCCCGATAAGGCAGACCGACAATCTCCAAGGCGTTTTTTACTGCATTTGGCGCAGCAGTACCGCGCAGTTTTGCAAATATCTCCAAGTTTTCCGTACCTGTTAAATTCGGATAAAAGCCGGGTGTTTCAATAATAGCACCAATCCGGGGATATACTCTTTTTTCCCTCCCTTTGATATTTTGACCGAATACGTCTACTTCGCCGGAAGTAATATCGGTCAACCCCAAAATCATTTTCATAATTGTGGTTTTACCCGCCCCATTACGTCCCAACAGCCCATATATCTGTCCTTGTTTCACATGGATATTAACAGAATTGACTACCGTTTGCTCTCCATAAGTTTTTGTCAGTTGTTTTGTTTCAATTACATATTTATTCATCATATATCCTCACTTTCAATAGGTCTGTTTCCGCAATGCAAGTACGGAAACAATGGCTGAAATACTTCCAATTACCAAAAGAGAAATTAAACAGATATTCGGAGATATAGTTATTTCTATTCCTCCCGCCCATTTCTTAACCATTTCTGCTGCGTCAGATGAAATATAGGGATAAATTCCCATAACACTCGCCAGTGGGTGCAGTCCCATAATCCCCGACGGAATAAGCACGACAGGCACAAGATAAAGTAATGCAGCCCCAATCGGTAGAACATATCCCTTTGCCAATGTTGCTAAAAAAATAACGGGGAGCATTGCAAGTGGAACTAACACGCCACCGGCTAAAAATAATAATCCCGCCTGTAAAATTGTTTCCGTATTCAAATCTGTAAAGCCGCCTGCAAGAAAGCCGCCAAGAATACAGATTGCAAAAGTAAGCAGACATAGTGCTAATGACATAAAAATTACCACTGCTATCTTTGAAAAATAAAGTTGCGTTTTGGAAATCGGAATAATCAGAAGTCCTTTTAAGGTATCATTTTTCTGTTCATCAAAGAACAATGTGGTTGCAAACATACTCAACACAATAGGCAGAAACAAACTTGTAAGGTTCTTAAATGCCAATGTGTATAAATCACTAAAACTATTCATTAGTGAGCTACTTCTTGATATACTGAAAGCACGTTCAACTGCGAATATTCCTAAAATTGCAGTTAGAATAAAGATACCTAAGACTGTCTTATTGCGTTTCCATTTCAGCATTTCAGTAGAAATGATAGTCATTGTCTTTTCCTCCTTTCTACCTCCCATTATATAGTATCAACCTTGCCATAACCTTGCCGAAACCTTGCTTTTTTCTTGTTTTATAACAGGAAAGCCCCGCATTATTTACAGGGCTTTGGGAAGCAATATAGTAAATACAGTCCCTTTATCAGAGCTGTTTTCAGCGGTAATGGTTCCTTTGTGAACACTGATAAGCTCTTTCGCAATCGCCAGTCCTAAACCATTTCCCTTTGCAGACCGCGACTGGTCGCACTGGTACATTCTTTCAAAAATATGTGGCAGCTTGTCGGGAGCTATTCCTTTTCCATTATCTGAAATTATAATTTTAGCTTGTTGTATATCTTCACAAATATGCAGTGCCATTTTATCTCCCGCACTATGGATAATAATATTTTGAAAAAGATTGTTAAGTACGCGGGTATATGCGTTTACATCTATGCGAATAAAATACTCTGTTTCGGGTATGACAAACTCATATTCAAAATGATTGCTTTCTAAGACGGGAATCCAATCCGCTATAATGTTGCGGGATAACTCGTTAAGGTCAAATTTTTCAAAATGAAAAATCTGCTCTCCGGAATCCAGTTTTACCCATTCAAACAAATTTTCTACAAAGGATTTCATATAGTGGGCTTTTTCATGTGCGACATGGATATATTCGTCCTTTTCCTCTCCAATAACAATTTTGTTTTCAACCGCTTCCAGATAACCTACAAGAGAAGCAAGCGGGGTCTTTACATCATGTGAAAGACTTGTCATCAGCCGTTTATATGCCTGTTCAGATTGTCTTTGCCGTATAAGCTGCGCCTGACTGTTTACTGCTATTTTGTTAATGTCATAGCAAATTGTTTTTGTCATATCGTTTTCGCCTGCTAAAATACGTCGGTTCAAATTCCCGCCCTTTATATCCTCTAAGGCGTCTTTTATCAGCGCAAGCTGTGTCCGCACACGCCGTAAGACAAAAAGGAGATACATAATAATAAGCAGCATAAGGGCTATCACTATGAAAAGATAAACATTTATATCCATGTTACGCCTCCTTGTTAAAACGGTAGCCGACACCCCGGACAGTTAAAATGTAAAAGGGGTGGTCGGGGTCTGGCTCAATCTTTTTCCTTAATTTGCTAATAAAAGACATAATATTGCTATCATCAAAAGCGTATTCTTCCTCCCATACCTGTGAATAAATTTGTTTTTTGGTAAATACTCGTCCTTTGTTGGAAGCAAGAAAGAGAAGTAAATCAAATTCTTTTCCTGTAAGCAAAACGGGAATATCTTTGACCGTAACTGTACGATTTAATTTGTCAATTACCATATCTTTCAACGATATGCTGTCTATGTCTGCCGTAAAGGGGTTTAAGGTGGTATATCGCCGGATAAGGGAATTGACACGCGCCAAAAGCTCGTTAATACCAAATGGCTTTGTCAAGTAGTCGTCTGCTCCCAGTCGCAGACCGAAAACCTTATCTTCTTCGCTGCTTTTTGCAGTAAGCATAAGCACCGGGATATTGCTTTTATCTCTAATTTTTTGGAGAATCTGAAACCCGTCTATATCCGGCAGCATTACGTCCAAAATAATAAGGGAATAGCTATCTTTATTTTCATCAATTAGACGAACCCCCTCAATACCGTTATATACAGTTACGGCTGATAATTTTTCCTGCTCTATACACTTTTTCATAAGAGCGCAAAGCTCTTTATCATCATCTATAATCAAAACTTTATTCATGGTGCAGCTCCTTTCCTTGTTTTGTTCTCCCATCAATCGGTTTTTCTGCGTCTTTTGGTATCAACCACATATACCCAAGCTTTGAAACACCCGGTATGCGGTTATCTCTGCAAAGTATCTGTACACGTCGTTCAGAAATCCCCCATTTCTTCGCTGCTTCGGGGCAAGACATATATTCCATAACACTAAAGTCCTTTCTACAAATCATATCAGTATAATTATAGTCGGATACACGAACAATAGCAAGTATACAGATATGAATTATTATGGCTAATTAGCGGAACTGTATAGACATATCCAAGAAGAAAGGGGAACAGTAAAATGTAACTGGGTGAATAAATATGGCAAAAAGACCAGTAGAAAAATATGACTTCAAAGCATTTGGAGAAGCAATAAAAGCTGCGCGGACGGGACGCAAGGAAAGCCGTAAACAGGTAAGTGATGAAATGTATATTTCCCCTCGCTACCTTGCGAATATTGAAAATAAAGGACAACACCCCAGTCTGCAAATCTTTTTTGAGCTTATGCTCCGTTACAATATATCCGTAGACCAGTTTCTTTTAGATACGCCCGCCGGAAAAGATACAAAGCGGCGGCAGCTCGACGCTCTCCTTGATGATATGAGCGATAACGGCATACGGATTGTAACAGCAACCGCAAAGGAAATTTCAGAAGTCGAAAAAGAGGACAATAAAAACGTCCGGCAAAATTGAATATGGATTTTCGGAAGCGTTGTAATCTTTTTTGAGATTACAGCGTTTTTCTTTTGTATAAGTTCGGCAAAATGGCTTTTTCTTCGTAGAGGGAAATAAGGGCATAAAAGATAAAAACTTTCTTAGCAAGCATAGGAAAAGAGTACCCTTTTCCGTATTTTCGCCCTCTTGCCCTGCGGTGCGTCGGTTGAAAATTGCTTGTTGGGAAGTGTCCCAAACCCTCAAAGCGGAAAGGAGCGATTGCATGAACGGACGCAAAAGAAAAGTACAAATCAAATTCTATGTAACAGAGGAAGAACGGGCGTTGATTGAGCAGAAAATGAAGCTCGTTCCTACCCAAAACATGGCGGCGTATCTTCGCAAGATTGCCATTGACGGCTATATCATTCAGACAGACCATAGCGATATAAAAGCCATGACAGCGGAGATACAGAAAATCGGGGTCAACATCAATCAGATTGCAAAGCGCGTCAATGCGACAGGCAGCGTCTACCAAGAGGACATAGAGGAAATAAAGGGGGTGCTTGCGGAGATATGGCGGTTACAAAGATTAAGCCTATTAAAAGCACGTTGAGCAAAGCCCTTGATTATATCCAAAACCCGGATAAGACAGACGGGAAAACACTTGTGTCCTCTTTTGGGTGCAGCTATGAAACGGCAGATATTGAGTTTGAATATACTTTGTCGCAGGCTCGGCAGAAAGGGAACAACTTAGCCTTTCATCTGATACAATCGTTTGAACCGGGAGAGGTGGACTGTGAGAAAGCCCATGCAATCGGAAAGCAGCTTGCCGACGCAGTAACAAAGGGACAGCACGAATACGTCCTAACTACCCACATAGACAAGGGGCATATCCATAACCACATCATTTTTTGCGCGGTCAACTTTGTTGACTACCATAAGTACAATTCCAATAAGCGCAGTTACTACGGCATACGGAACATGAGCGATAAGCTGTGCATGGAAAACGGGCTGTCCGTTGTCATTCCGGGTAAAGGCAGTAAGGGAAAAAGCTATGCAGAATATCAAGCGGAAAAGACGGGAACAAGTTGGAAAGGCAAGCTAAAAATTGCCGTTGATACACTTATCCCCCAAGTAGCAAGTTTTGAAGAATTATTGCAGCGGTTACAGGCGGCGGGCTATGAGATAAAGCCGGGAAAATATATCTCCTGCCGCGCTCCCGGACAGGAACGCTTTACCCGCTTAAAAACCCTCGGTGCAGATTATACAGAGGAAGCAATCAAAGAACGGATTGCAGGCAAGCGCACAAAGGCAGCGAAAGCTCCCAAAGAGCAGCGCGGCGTATCGCTGCTTATCGACATTGAAAGTAGTATCAAGGCACAAGAGAGCCGGGGCTATGAACAGTGGGCGAAAATCCATAATCTGAAACTGGCTGCAAAGACTATGAATTTCTTGACGGAACATAAGATTGAGCAGTATGCAGATTTAGTCAGTCGGATTGAGGACGTAAATGCGGAAAATGAAAAGACAGCAGACGCATTAAAGGGTGTGGAGAAGCGTCTTGCGGATATGGCGGTGCTGATGAAGCACGTTACCACCTACCAAAAAACAAAAAACGTCTATGAAGCATACCGCAGGGCAAAGGATAAGGACACATACCGGGCAAAGCAGGAAAGCAGTCTGATACTCCATGAAGCGGCGGCAAAGGCATTGAAAGCGGCGGGTGTTACCAAGCTCCCCAATCTTGCCGCCATGCAGGAAGAATACGGGAAGCTCCAAGCGCAGAAAGAAGCCCTTTACACTGATTATGGCAAGTTGAAAAAACAGGTCAAGGAATACGACGTTATCAAACAGAACATAGACAGTATTTTAAGACTGGAAAAAGAACCGGAACGGGGCAGGGAAACCGAACGCTTACAGTAGAAATATCTATAAAAGCGTGGTAGGATAAAGGTATTCCAATATAGACAGGAGCGTGAAAACATGGCAGACCAAACGATACCCGATTATGAAACCATACGCGCCGCCGTTACCGGAGAAACATGGGCGGTGGAAAAGGTGCTTATGTGCTACAAGGACGAAATCGACAGGCAGGCAACTGTAAAGAAACGTCAACCGGACGGAACATTCAAACTGGAAATTGATGAAGATATGCGCCAGTATATCACAATGAAGCTGATAGAAGCCCTCCCCCAATTTCCCCTTGAAGAAATGGAAAGAGAGGAAAAAAGAAATCGGGACAAAAAAATCATAAAAAGGTAGACGGGAAGCTGCTGCGGACAGATAAGCAGTTTCGACATTTGAAACAACGGCAAAAAGAAACTATCAGTACATGGCTTTATGAAGAATACCGCCGCCTTTGGATAGAAAAGGGACAGGAGCCGCATAAACGCAACAACCGGGAAATCGTTGCCGCTGTTATGGAACGGATAGAAGCTGCGGGGATATGGCTGCCGGAACAGGAAGTAACAAAATATTTTTACCGCAGGAAAACCCATTACCGGAACCGGATAGAAAAAGAATTACAGCCGAAGCCGGAAATGCAGGATAAAGACAGTCAGACACAAAAAGAACAGGGCGCAGGAAGCCAGTAATGACCTCCCGCACCCTGTTCTTTTATAGGTACTAATTTTAAATTGTTACGCAGTAGAACCCTGATTTCAAGGGAAAAGGTATTCTGTATCGCCTATGCCAGTTTCACGCCGTTTATGCCCTGTAAATCAAGGCTTTTTTCGCCCTTATTGCGTAACCGCCGCACGTCGTTTCCTCATGCGCTCCGCTGCCTGTCTGCGGGTAATGCGTTTCCGGCAATCCGGGCAGTATTTGACGCTATTTGATTTTGATACAAAAAATGTGCCGCACTCGGTACAACGCTTTTTGTCCTCGGTTTTGAAAAGCTCTGCATACAGCAGCTTATCAAGAGGAAGTACGGCAATCTGAAACCACTTGCATAAAAGCGAACAGGAAATAAGCTGCGGGCAGACACATTCCTCCCCGTCGTCCAGTAAGATACAGTGTCCGCGCTCGCAGTTGCAGCACTCCTTTTTTACAAGGCTGTTGACTTTCCGGCTCTGTGGCGGCGTGAGCCGCTTACTCCTGGTCATACTTCATCAGCGGCGAAAATGGCAAGCTCCGCATACTCGTTTTCTGTTAGTGGGGAAATTTTCTGTAAGGTGCGTTCTGCAAAGGGGCGCATATCCTCGTCCATGAACGGCAGCGCAGCCGTCATATTTTCCATAAGCTGTGCTTTGCTTCCCTCATGGTAAATACTCAACAGGTTCATTTCTTCAACGGTCAGTCTAATCATGCTCATACCTCCAATTCGTGATGTTTTGTTTTTGCTGTCTTTTTCGGGACTTTTTGGGATTTTTCTGTTTGTAACTGCGCCCGGACAGAGGGAGGGGACTGTTTCATCTCTTTATTCCTCTCGCTTTTATCTATCAGCGCATAAACGCCATGCCTGCCCTCCAACGTAGATAAGGAAAGGCTTTTGTAAGGGAGCATGGAAAGCAGCCGTTCCATATCCTTATCCGTTGCCAGTGGAACAAAGTAGGGAGAAAGTTCTACCGCACAATGGGTCTTTTCGGGGCTGTCCGGTTCCCCAAGCCCTTTTACATTTTCCACAATCCGGCGGGCTTCTGCTTCAATCCGTCTGTCATGCAGGGCGGCGATATGTAACTGAAAATCCCTCTGCGTATGCGGTGTTCGTTTTTTCTGCTGTTCCCTCAAAAGGCTTTTTAAGGCTTCCGGGTCGTTTGGCTGTGCTTCAAAACGTATAAACTTTCCAAGTTGCGGGTCAGTGTCCCCGTCAAAATATTGTCCGGCAGGCTTTGTCAGCTCCCCATGCTCATAAATCAGCGTGTAGTTGTCGGCAGGGATTGATTTTTCGATTACTTCCCGGAAATGCTGCAAATAATCCAGTTCATAAAGATTGCCCTTGATTTTTCCCTGCTCTGTGCCTGTCAGTTCCACCGCATAGGCAAGGATAGTATCGCGGGTCTGTTCCCCGTAAAACCGCCATGTATTATGCTGCCTTGTATCCTTTAGAAAAACGTCCCGTTCCCGGAAGCAGCACGTCCCGGACGGGCGGGAAAACCACAAAAGCCGTTTGTCCTCCGGGACAGGGCTTACCGCCGCTTTCTGTAAAATCTGTTTGTCTATGTCAAAATCGCTCTGATAAAAAGCGGTATTCTGTTTCATTATGGCTTCAAGGGAAGCGATAACGTCCACATTTTCAAATTTTTGTAACTTCATAGGTCAGCTCCTTTCCAAATCCTGTGTTTTCTGTCTTGCCTGTTTCTTCGTCGTCTGTTCTTTCGCTGCTTTAAGCTGCGCCCGGATAGAGGGCTTTTCCTGTTTGGCAGACTTGCCGCGTTCCTTATCGGTTTTCAATGCTTTGGCGTATTCTGCAAGGGAAATCTGTTCCCCGGCTTTCGCCTTTTCCTCCAGTTCCGCAGCGGTCGGGGTGTTGTTTATCTGCCCGTCAATCATATTGTAATTTTGCTCGGTGGTCTGCTCGGCAGCTTTCAGATAGTTTTCCGGTTGCAAAAACTCCGACACGTCCTTATAGCCGAAGCTGTCTACATAGTGGGCGGTGTCCTGCCCGTTCTGATGAAGCACCACCACGTCGGAAACGGAAAGGCTGTGTCCCTTAAAATCTTTCGGGTGGTCGATATTAAAGCGGGTGTAAATATCTTCAAGGGAAGTCCCCGGCGTAAGAGGTGCGGAATAGACAAGCGCATAGTTTTTCGGGTCTACCCGCTGTCCTGTGGTAGTCAGACGGTCATAAGGTTCAAAGCGCAAGTCCCTTGTTTCGTTCCCGTCTTTTATCTGATAAATGGAAAAGGTGTCTTTGTCCTGTGGGGCTTCCTGTTCCTGTGCAGCTACCTTTTGCTGCCGGATATGCGCCCGCTGTAACTCGGTAGGCTTTTCCCCGGTAAGGGGTGCAATCGCTTTGACATAATCAGCCGCATAGTAGGCGTTACTGGTAAGCTGCCGCTGCCATGCCCCTGCTTTTGGCGACCAACGGAAGCCATTACTTTTTAGGGCTTCCCGCGTGGCTTCGTCCGGCTTATCCTCAAAGAAGATTTGCAGGCGGTTTGCTTCGGTGTTTGCTTCCACCTTGCCGCCGTCAAATTTCCAACCCACAAAACCGATTTCTTTTTGCTGTGAAAGGGATTTGATACGGTCTTTTACACGCCGGATTTCTGCGCTGTTGTTGGATAACGCCCAAGTCGCAAAGGGCTTGTCCTCCAAATGCCAACTGCTCGCCATGTCCGCTTTCAGTTTTTCCAGTTCCTCCGGCGGTAAATGCGGGCAGCCGTCAAGGGTCTTATGCTTGCGGTAATAGGCGTTTACGGCTTTCATGGTTTCCTGCGATTTTTCAAGGCTTTCCAGTTTCTTTTCTAACTTCTGTACTGCCTGCGGGTCGTCTGCGCTGATACCGCCCATGCCGGTGCTGCGGATTTTATCAAGAAGTCCTTGTATGTCCTGCCATTCCCGGTAATTGCTGTCGCGGGCTGCGTTCTGCTTTTCTTTCTTCCTTGTGGGAAAGTTAGAGCCGCCCGCAATCAGGATAGAGGGAACACGCGCGTCAATCTCATAGCCTTTGTTCATGTTCGCCGCCAGTTTCCGGGCGTAGGTGTCAAGCAGGCTGTCGATTTTATCATGGTACATCGGGTCTACCCGCTGTTTCTGCCTTTCTGCAAGCTGTACGGCTTCATCAACGTAATGCCTGTATTCAGCCGTCGCGCTGCCTTGCTTATAATCGGAAAAGCTGTTCATATC
>NZ_QUGO01000034.1:0-13350 GCF_003479105.1 Blautia sp. AF19-13LB | reverse complement strand
AGAAGATATCTAATCCATTTCGGAATAAATATCTTCTGCTTTTAAGTTAATGACATTGCGTAAAATGGAGGTTTCTTATGGATAGATTGATTTCTTGTAAGTTTAACATGGATACCGCTTGTGTGGAACTGAAATTCTTTGATGGTAGTATGATTGCGATTGATACGATTGCGGTTGAGAACGAGGTTGCCGACAATATGTATCAGAGGTCGGAACTGGATTATCTGATTTACAATGACCCGATTGGATATGCTGATTTGATATTGAACGGAGATTCCAAAACCTATTTGAAAAACTGTTACAGAGTATAAATCTGTGGATACGGCGATTGGAGCGATTTGCCTGGCTCACTAAACCTCTAAGCCCATAGTTATTGGCTAAGGCAGATATTCAACTTTAATTTTAGAAAACATAAATAAAGGCTATCCAATCTTTTTGACTGGGTAGCCTTTGAAAGTTTTGCTCTTTCTACTTTTTAAGAATCAATTTATGAATGACCATGCCGATTATCAAACCAAAGGATGATACTGCCAAATACCAAAGCGAATGTATCAATGCTGTCTCGTTATAGTATATAAACACAGATGGCACAAATGTAATTGCTATGATTATTGGATACAAGTACTTTACTTTCAGATTTGAAATGCTGCCAATTAGAATTGAAAGCAATAATGTTGCTAAAATAAGCAAAACTATCATTCCCATAACGTCTGTTGGTCCTGCAAATAATGGAAATACATAAAACATAAATAATTGAATTAAGAGTATTAGTATCTCCTTCAAGTATTTCTTCATAATCAAAACACCTCCGTTCATATAAACTCTTTTTTATTTCATTTTGCAAAGATTATCTTGATTTGCAGTTTGTCATTGTTGTAGATTGCTCCAATACTTCCGCCCATACGCTCAATCAGCAGCTTGGCGATGGACAATCCCAAACCGGTTGAATTGCGACTGGCTTCTACTGTATAGAAACGGTCAAACAATCTGCCGACCGTCACATAATTCAGATTGTGCGCCGTGTTGCTGAATGTAACACAGCCGTTCTTATCCATGACTACGGACAGATCGCCGTCAGAGTATTTCAGCGCATTGCTGATAATGTTGGAAAAGATACGGTTGACCGCACCTGCATCCAGTTCACGGAAAACCGGTTCCTCCGGCAATTCGATTTCCGGTTGGATGCCTTTTTCCTGCATGACCGCATAGAAAGACAGCAGACTTTCCTCCAATGCCCGGACAACATCCATACGTTCTGGTTTCAGTTCCTGAAAAGAAGTAACCACACTATATCTGAATAGTTCTTCGGTTAGATTTTTTAAAACATCTGTTCTGTTTTGGATTTGAGAAAGATAGCAGTGTACCGTTTCGCTTTTTTCCTCTCGTTCCAATAGGTCAAGATAACCGTTTATCGCCGTAAGCGGAGTTCTCAGGTCATGGGAAATATTGGTGATAGCTTCTTTCAGTTCCAGATCGCCCTGTTGGTAACGATGGCGTTCCTTGCGGAGCAATCGAAGCTGGATATTAATCTCCGAAGCCAGTTTTCTCAGATGAGGGTCGCTGGAAGAAATATCAATCAGAGTGTTTGTGTCGGAGGAAAGACGTTCCTGGAATTCTGTATGAATTTCATCAATACTTTTTTCTATAAAAATAATCTTTGTGATTAGAAAAAATACAACAATTAGCAAAATACAACACAAAATCCAAGGGAACATCTTTCTACCTCCTTACTTTAGGTTCTTTTTCTTAAAGGAACGACTTCCTATAAGAGATGTTGAAAAAATTACAAACGCAGAGCACAATGGAAGAAAAATCAGGTGTTCCACCCCTTCTTCGCAAAGAATTACACCTTGTCCTCCAGGTGTCAGACAGATAAGAAATTCCAGCAGGATACGAAATGTTCCACCGATGAATTTGATATTTTGGGGATGCCATCGCACAGTTGGGTCTGTATCACTCCACATCCATCCATCCAATAACTCTGGTTCTGCAAAACGATCATAAAGGAGCATCCCGATTATGACCATTGCAGCTACAGCTCCCAGACAAAGAAGTGTCGCTGAGTTTTTGTTCTCCGCCAGACTTGCCAACAGACAACATACGCTGGAGAGTGCAACGACCATCAAAAGGCTTGAAAAAATATAAAATGCCATCTCTCCCAAAGAGAGGTTCAGGCTTGCCGTACCCAGTAGCGGAATACCCAGCATCCCATTAACTATCAACCAGATTAGTGCAGTACTCAGTCCAGCACATATGGTCAGGAGAAGATTGGAAAAATAAACTTCTTCACGAGTGTGTCCGCAGATTAGTTTATTGCGCAGAGTTCCATATTCATAGTCTGTTCCCCACAAATATGCGGCAAATACGGCGATAAATGGTCCCATCAGGGGTGAATATCCAAAAAAACGGGCGACCAGCTTATAGATGTATGCATTAGTCAAATTCGTCTGGAAGTAACCGTTGAGGATGATGAATGCGGAAAGCAATACAGCAATCACTAATTCTATTCGAATCATTTTTTTATTCTCTGTACGGTAAAAGGCTGCTCGAAAAAGTTTACGCATTATTATCACCTCCAACCAGAGAGATGTAATAACTCTCCAAACTTTCATCTTTTTCCTGCATAGACAGCACTTCGCAGTTTTCCTTTGCCAGTACAACGGTCAGCTGTGTCACATTGATCTTTGCGAACACATCGGCTGTTGTTGCGGAGATAATTTTATATTCCAGATTCATGGAATCCAGCACACGAGCCAGAGTAGAAGTATCGGTCACTTCCATGCGGACACACTTGCGGCAAACTGTGTCCAGTTCTTCTGCACTCAGTTCCTTCACCATGCGACCATTATCAATGATACCGTAATGAGTAGCCAGACGGGAAAGTTCATCCAGAATGTGACTGGAAATAAGAACTGTAATCTGTTTTTCTCGGTTCAACTTCAAAATCAGTTCTCGCATTTCCACAATACCCTGAGGGTCGAGACCATTTACAGGCTCATCAAGAACAAGAAAGTCGGGATCACCGGCTAATGCGATAGCGATGCCCAGACGCTGCTTCATACCGAGGGAGAAGTTCTTCGCTTTTTTCTCTCCCGTGTTGTCGAGACCTACCAGCTTCAACAATTCCTGAATACAATCAAATGATGGCAGACCAAGAATGAGATACTGGTGCTTCAGATTTTCCTCCGCAGTCATATCCATGTAGATGGACGGTGTTTCCACCACAGCACCCATGCGACGGCGGGATTTGATAATATCCTTGCTGTCATTGCGGATGCCGTACAGAGAAAAGCTACCGGAAGTCGGTTCCTGCAATCCGCAGATCAAGCGGATCAGGGTTGTCTTACCAGCGCCGTTCTTTCCCACAAAGCCATAGATGGAACCTTTGGGAACATTCATAGTAAGACCATTCAATGCCTGAAAGTTTTTATACTTTTTTGTCAGGCTGTTTGTTTGCAAAATATAGTTCATATTGTAGTACCTCCTTTGCTGACCTAAGTTTACAAAACAAAAGTCAAGAAAGTGGTCAAGAAAAACGTCAAGATTTGGTCAAGATTTTTTGTTCTGCCAATTTGAAACCAATTCCCCAGACTGTTTCGATATAGTCTACACCGCTGACATCCTGCATCTTTTTACGAAGATTGCTGATGTGCTGCTTCAAAGAACGCTCGGTGCAGTCGGGTGTGTCCAGACTGATTCTGTCAAGCAGGACACTCTTTGAAATTACCTGTTTGGGATTTTCCATCAGCAGTTTTAAGATGGCATACTCCGTTCGGGTCAGCTTCACAGGCTGCTCCTGTACTGTCAGAGAAAGGGAAACCATATCCAAAACCAAATCGCCAACGGAAAGAGATTTGGTTTCGCCATGTTGTTCTGCCTTGCGGAGCTGAACAGTGATACGGGCAAGAAGCTCCTTTGTATCAAAAGGCTTGGTCATGTAATCTGCCGCACCGCCCAGCAGAAGATTTACCTTGTCTTGCACATCTACTTTTGCGCTGAGAACGATAACAGGAATGTTCTCAATGTGGGGCAGAACTTCCTCGCCAGACAATCCCGGCAACATCAGATCCAGCAGCACCAAATCGGGCTTGTTTTGTGAAAGAAGATATAACGCTTCTGTGCCGGAGTATGCACGAAGAACAGAATAGCCCTCTTGCACCAGCACTTCTCTCAGCATATCTCCAATATGAATATCATCATCTATGATTGCGATTGTTTTCATTCTCGTTCCTCGTCAATTTCCTTTTATAGTTCAAACGCTACTATCGTTTCCTTTGGCAACTTCTCGTTTTCGCAGTTTAGAAGGTAGGCTATTGCCTTGTTCGCAAAGCGGTTTGTTTTCATTGTATCCCAATCGGCAAGTCGGACTATTTCTGATGTGCCGTTCTCAAAATCAAATGAAATCTGGCCCCATTCGCCGTCGCAGTCTGCTTGGTATTCGTAGATTGCGGTGGCGATTTTCTTTTTTCGTTTGGTCTTGGATTTCTGTTTCAAGCGGACAGCATGGATTGCGCCCTCGGCAACCAACAATTCTGTCAGTTTGTCCACTGCTCTGCGGTAGGCTCGCTCCGCACCGCTGGCAGTGCTGCCCTCAAACATTACAGCCAGTTCCTCAAAGGTGGGACGGCCTTTCCATGAGCCGACATGCCCGCAGGTCATGCAGATTGCCAGCCGCTTTTCAAGCAAGGTCTGTTCCCGGTAGTTCAGCTTATCAAAAGCTCGCTGCACCTTTTCTGCCTGTATGCCGTTCCAGAGGATGTCGGAGTAGTTCCAAGTATCATCAAGAGCAACATCTTCGCCCGTTTCCTCGCCGTCCTCATCTGTCACATAGAATGGTTGCTGATTGCGGATACCTCGAACAACTCTCAGATATTCTTCCGCAAGGGCAAAGTCACAGTTATACTTTTTGGAAAACTCGCTGACCGCATCCTTGGTGTTATGGTACAGCCAAGCCATTGACCGCACCATTTTATAATTGGTCAGAGAGGATACCGACCATTTTTCTTCGCCCATGCGGAAGCGGAGCATAGCATCCCGGATGAACGGGAAAATGTATGTAGCATACTCCGCACCCTTGGCAGGATCATAGTCCATCAGCTTTTGGAGCATTTGTTCCCTGCAGGAGAGCTTTATATCTATAAAACGGTCTGTATCGTACAGATCGCCGCCATCCACACCCCAAAAGCCTTTGATGCGCTTATTGAGCTGTGGCTCATAATGGTGGAGGAAGAACGAGAAATATATCAAATTCTTTTCCCGCAAGGCAGACAGGATATATTCATTCAGACTGCCCACCGCTGGCGGCTCCGGTTCCAGTTGGAAGATGCGCTCTGCCATATAGGGAATGATACCATCACCGTGCGGATTGACAGCGTATTTTGGTATGTATCCGGTCATATTCCATGTAAAATCACTTAGCATAGCGCACCTCCTTTCAACGTCCAATTTCAAATTTATTTCTTTTTCTTACTCGCAAAAATTGCAATTATACAGAAAACCAAGAAAAACAAAAATCCTATTTTCATTGACTGTTCCTCCTAACAAATTCAAATGCACTTTTGGGCTTCTTTCTTCAAAGCAACCTGTTCCATTTCTTTCTCATAAGTTCCCTTGGCATAAGCGACATTACTTTTTGCCCGGAGCATCTTATCTTTCGCCAGTTTCTTCATAACCTCTGCTAAATCCTCATCCAGTTTGCCACGCTTGATATAGCGGTTTATGGTATTCAGCCACTTTTCGTATATCTGGATAACAGGATGATCGTCTGCAAGCTCCCGTTGTTCTCTGCCTTTCAGATTGCCGATCTGTCGGCAGGTGCGGTGTAGCTTGTCCCCCGGCGCATAGCCGCCGCAGTATTTGGTGTGCCTTGCGTTGGTTGTCAGAAACCATTTGCCGCAAATTTTACATTTCTTCGGTGCATGACCGACACACAAGCCCTCAAAGAGATCAGACCGGAACATCCCCACAAAGGATACATAATGGATTCGCTTGACGAGCTTTGCAACTTTTTCGCCGGGACGGATGACCGATACATACTGAACGGAATTGTTCAGGGTAGACATCCAGGCATTGCCCTCCGTGATAGAGAACTCCGGCGGGAAATAGCTGCCGAACATTCTGGCGAAGCCCTCTGCGGTACGGTCTGCTTCATTTCCGTCTGATTTTTCCGCAAAATCAAGCATTGCGGTTTGGTATTCCCCAAGGGAGTATGCCAGATGCCCGAATACAGCAGTATATCGTTGGAGCATCATTGCATCGGCATAGTTCGGGATTTCTTCAAACTGCAAGGAATTAGTTGCGGCTTTTATGGCAAACTCCATATATTTCAGCGCATTGTCCGCAGTAAAGACTTTTTCAATCCGTTCTCTATGTTTTGGAATATTCATATTGGAGAACGGCGGCGTTTCGCTGAGAATATCCACCATTGTCAGCACAGCTTCCTTTGCCATAGGAAAGAGTGCGGAAGCATCCTGTCCGGCGTTTAACATTCCAAGCAGTAGATTGATTTTCTCGCATTGCTCGTTCATTCTTGCGAGGGTATCCGCAGGAACATTCAGCGCATCACAGGCAAGAGTACCGATAGGAAATATTTTGCCCTCATATATGACCGTATCCTGCCAAAAATCCAATGTCATCAGTTCTTGATTCATGCTTGCCCTCCTGTCCTGTTTTTTCACTTTTCTAATTATACCATGCAAATGTGAAGAAATCTACATCATCAGATAAGTTGTCCTGTTTTTTGAAATGAGGTTGTCCTGCTTTTAGCCTGCTTTTTTTCAAATCCGTCATAACCATAGTAGAAAGGGCGAAGCACCTGCCAATCACGGCGGGTGCTTCGTGCTTTCCAGACTATTATGAACGGAGGTTTTTCTATGACAATCTATGAAAACATCAAGGCGGCGATCAGCGTGAAGCAAGCTGCCGAGCACTATGGGCTGAAAGTCAACCGCAGCGGTATGACTTGCTGCCCATTCCACAATGACCGGCATCCGAGCTTGAAGCTGAATGAAGATTATTTCTTCTGCTTCGGTTGCGGAGCCAAGGGAGACGTGATCGACCTTGTGGCAAAGCTGTTCAATCTGAGTAACCATGAAGCAGTGCAAAAGCTGGCTGCGGACTTTGGGCTTGACCCGAAACCGCCCACTGCCGCAGCTATGGTCAAGCCAAAGCGTCCCTATATCCGTCAGTTCCGGGAGGATGAAATGCTGTGTTTCCGGGTGCTGACGGATTATCTGCATCTGTTGGAGGATTGGAAAGTGCGCTATGCACCAAAGACACCGGACGAGCCTTATGATGACCGTTTTGTGGAAGCCTGCCAGATGCACTGCCATATCGAATATATGGCAGATGTGCTGACCGTGGGCGAATTGGAACAGCGTGTAGCTGTTGTGGACAAACTGATGAAGGACGGGTATATCGACTTTCTGAAAGAGTACACTGCACGAAAGAAAAAGGAGGTGGCACACCATGGCGAAGAACCGGAAAACGCCTGATATGAATTTGCCTGTCTGGTTTGATGGGCAGAATATCAATGAAGCTCTGTTTTGTGAAGAATTTCTGCAAGAGAGCAGAATCATCTTTGCAAACAGGGCTTTCTTTACGCCCAATGGACGGGTAACGGATGATATTGTCCTGCGGGGCGAGGTCTACGAAAAGCTGAAAAGCTACACCATCAGCAGCGTACCGCAGAAGATCAAAAACATCATGGAATTGCTGAAACTGGAAGCCATGGTTGAGGATCTTCCTCCCCAGCCTGACCGCATCCATGTTGCCAACGGAACGCTCATGCTGGATGGAAGATTTATCGAGGGGAAAAAGGAAATCGTACAGAGCCGCTTGCCTGTTTCCTACAATCCAAACGCTGCTGCACCTGCTCTGTGGCTGAACTTTTTGGACGGTTTGCTCTATGAAGAAGATATTCCCACCTTGCAGGAGTTTATCGGCTACTGCCTGATTCCCTCCAACAAGGGGCAGCGCATGATGGTGATTAAGGGCAACGGCGGCGAGGGCAAATCTCAAATCGGTGCAGTGCTGTCCACCATATTCGGCACGAATATGAAAGACGGCAGTATCGGTAAAATTTCCGAAAACCGCTTCGCCCGTGCCGATCTGGAACACATCCTGCTGTGCGTGGATGATGATATGCGGATGGAAGCTCTGCGCCAGACCAACTATGTAAAATCCATTGTAACCGCACAGGGCAAGATGGATTTGGAACGCAAAGGTAAACAGAGCTATCAGGGCTGGATGTTCGCCAGGTTGATGGCATTCAGCAATGGCGATCTGCAAGCCCTGTATGACCGTAGCGATGGTTTTTACCGTAGACAGCTTGTGCTGACTACCAAGGAAAAGCCCGTGGACAGAGCCGACGATCCCGATCTTGCAGAGAAGATGAAAGCCGAAGCCGAGGGGATTTTCCTCTGGGCATTTGAAGGCTTGCAGCGGCTTGTTGCCAACAACTTTAAGTTTACGGAGAGCGACCGCATCCGTGAAAACCGGGAAGCGGTCAAGCGTGACAATAACAACATTTTTGACTTCATGGATTCCGAGGGATATATCCGGCGCAAGGCGGATGCGTCCATCAGTTCCAAGGACTTTTACGCTATCTATCGCCTGTGGTGTGAGGAAAACTCCCTTGCCCCTCTGAAATCCCGCAGCTTCAGCGATGCCATGGTTGCCAATGCAAAGAAATTTAATTTGGAGCATTGCAACAACATCACCAACTCAGCCGGACGGCGGGTATGGGGATTTATGGGTGTGGAAGCTGTGGCACGACCTAATATAAACGGGTTTTACGACGTTTCGCCATGTACGTACGTACCGGAGGAATGGCAGGACTGATTCCTGTCTTTCGTTTTCTGTATGTATGTACACAGCGTTTTACCTGTTTTCCTTTTTTATAGGAATAATCAGCTGTCAGAACTGACCTGTTTTCGGGCATTGAAAATCAATGGTAATGGAAACAGCAAAGTTCTTGACCGCAGGACGAAACCATTTCACCAAATCGTGCTTCTCCAAACCATGCACCCAGTTTACGAAACAATGGGTGTTTTCACTGTTTCAGACAAAATCCCACGGAACAGCAAAGTGGGATATATGCCTGTATGGACAGAGTATCGCACTCACAAAATGAAAGCGATTTTGGAGAAAGCAGATTTTTCACTGTTCGGTGCATCTGCTCCGCTTTGGGGAGTAGCCTTTGCACCGAATTGTAAATCAAAAATATGGAGGAATTTACAATATGAATGTACGCAACGAAATCAAGGCACAGATCATCCGTGCCGGAATGACTATGCAGGAAGTAGTTGACCTGCTCTCGGACGAGTACGGTTGGAGCGACAGCGTTTCCAACCTGTCCGCAAAATTACAGCGGGAAAGCATCCGATACAAGGAAGTATTGGAGCTTGCCGATGTGCTGGGATACGACATCGTATGGCAGCAAAGACGGGAGAAGTGATGCCCCGGCAACATCCCCTCGTAGTTCCCGTCCCCATAGGCACACCGCAGTGCTGTCTATGGATGGCAGTGAAAGATACGCTTTTCGCTGCCGCCGTCTGCAAAGAGAAGTTCACCGGAACAGCTTCATGCAGACGGGCTGACCATGGGAAAAGTTGCAGACATTTTCGCATTGGTCAGCAGAGGTTGCCGCAGCAACCGCACTCCCCCTCGGGAGAGCCCTCGGAGAGCCCACGGCACTTTGCAGCCAGTATGGATGAAAGTGTTATAGTGGGTTATTACACTTTGAAAAAGTGCCTCTCCGCAGCTCCCCGCTGTCTGCAAATTTTAAGGAAAGGACAAAAAATCTATGGCAAGAAATGATGGAATAGACCGCACCGTAGCCCGGAATCAGGACTTACCGACACCGGACGATGTGGCAAAAATACAGGAACACAATGAGCGAGAAAAGGACAGTTACAGCAATCAAGACATTGTGCCGGAACGCACTCCGCTGAATGTTCACTTCAAGACTCCCACCGATGATTATGTGAAAATGTTTGAGCAAATGGAACAGGATGGCGTGATCTCCACCAGAGGTCTGAAACCGGATGCCATCAAATACGGCGAGTTGGTTTTTGATGTGAACTCCGCTTATTTCTACAACCACGGCGGCTATGAATTTGCAAAACAGTTTTATGCTGATGCCTATAAAGCCGCCGTGGAGATCGTAGGCGGTGAGCAGTATATCCTCTCTGCTGTGATGCACGCCGATGAGCACAACCGGGCAATGTCCGAAGCTCTTGGCGAGGATGTGTACCACTATCACCTCCATGTGGTTTATATTCCGGTAGTGGAAAAGCAGATCCTTTGGTCGAAGCGATGTAAGGATGAAGCTCTCCGGGGAACGGTAAAGGAAACGATCACACAAGTCAGCCGAAGTAAGAAATGGGACTCCAAACCGGTGCTTGACGAGGACGGAAATCCCAAGCTCAATGAAAAAGGAAAAAAGATTTTAAGGTCATCCTACAGCGTGTTGCAGGATGACTTTTTTAATTTCATGCGTGCTGCCGGATATACCGATGTGGAGCGTGGAGAGCGTGGCAGCACCGAGGAACATCTGACGGTGACACAGTTTAAGGTGCAGGCGGAACAGCAGCGTTTGGAAGCTGTGACAGGACAGGTGGCACAGGCAGAACAGAGTTTGGAGGATGCTAAAGCTGCTACGGAAAAGCAGAAAAAGAAACTGGAAGCTCTGCAAAAGGAAACCAAGGCAGCAAAGGCCATTGCACTTACGGTGCAGGATATTGAAGCGATGGGCAAGAAAGCCACGTTCGGAAACAATATCACGCTGACACCGGATGAATGCGACACGTTGAAACGCTATGCCACCAACGGCATTCTCTTTCATGCAGAGAATGAGCGATTGAAAGGGAAACTGGAATCTGCTCAAAAGTCTGCATCCATTTGGAAGCAGCGATGTGAAGAAGCGAATAAAAAATATCAAGAGTTGAAGCAAAAAGCCCAGCCTTTCCTGGATGCACTGGAAATTGCATCCGAAAAGGTTCGGGCTTTTATCAATTCCATCCTCGCCAGAGGAAAGGAAACACAGGAACACAAAGCACCTGCCCGTAAGCGTGGACAGGACATGGAAATTTGATGGAGGTAACTGCCTATTGAAGAAATATTATGAGGATGCAAAATATAATGCGGCATTTGTCCGCTGTGTGGATGTTATGAGCCAGATGCTCCAGAAATATGGACATCAGGTTTTGGATAAATTGGAACAGGATGCCCCTCAGAAAGTGGAGCATTCCAAGGAAAGTAATCAAGCACAGCCTTTGACGAATAAGGCTGCGTAAAAATTTACAATTTACACGTTGCGTATTCACTGCGGCTATGCTATAATGATTACGCAACGTGTATTTTTGTTTTTTATGGAGAAAAGACAGATGGATTGTAAGAACAGAATTATCAAGTTGCGGGAAAGCACAGGACTGAACCGGAAAGATTTTTGCAAGCTCGTCCATATCCCTTACCGGACTATGACCGAGTGGGAATTGGACAACCGCCATGCACCGGATTATGTGCTGTGGCTTTTGGAGTATTATATCCGCAACGAGGGACTTATGGTAAAGGAAATGAATGAGGGAGGTGGAGATTCTGAAAAAGAAACAACTTAAATGCTATATTTATACAAGAGTGTCCACCTCTATGCAGGTTGACGGGTACAGCTTGGATGCCCAGCGTGACAAGCTGAGGAAGTATGCGGCATACGAAGATATGGTTATTGCCGGGGAGTATTCTGACGAGGGATTTTCCGGAAAGAATATCCAAGGGTGGCAGGACTTCCAACGGATGCTGAATGACATCCAGGACTGCAAGGACGGCGTTTCCTATGTGCTGGTCTTTAAGCTGTCCCGATTCGGCAGAAATGCGGCGGATGTTCTGAACTCTTTGCAGCTCATGCAGGATTTCGGTGTCAATCTGATCTGCGTGGAGGATGGCATCGACAGTTCAAAGGATGCCGGAAAGCTGATGATTTCCGTGCTGTCTGCGGTGGCAGAAATAGAGCGAGAGAATATCCGCACCCAGACAATGGCAGGACGTGAGCAAAAGGCTCGTGAGGGCAAGTGGAACGGTGGTTTCGCTCCTTATGGCTACAAACTGGAAAACGGAGATTTGGTCATTGCGGAGGATGAAGTGGAAGTAATCCGTGTCATTTATGACCGCTACATTCACACCAACGAGGGCGTTGCCGGGGTTGCTAAATATCTGAACCGCAACGGCTTTATCAAGAAACTGCGGCAGAACAATACCATTCCCGGATTTTCAAGGAACTTCGTGCAGGATGTATTGGACAATCCCGTTTACATGGGAAAGATCGCCTATGGCAGACGCAGGACGGAAAAGAAGCAAGGCACAAGAAATGAGATGCACGTAGTTGAGCAGTCGGAGTTCCCGATTTATGAGGGACAGCACGAAGCCATCATTTCGGAAGAAGATTGGTATCTGGCACAGGAAAAGCGTAAGATCAATTCCTTTAAGCGGGAAAAGGTCAACAATCCAGATCATGCACACATCCTGTCCGGCATTCTGAAATGCCCATGCTGCGGAAAGAGTATGTACGGCAATATCGCCAGGGCTCACAGCAAGGACAAGAAAACGAGGTATTATTACTACTGCAAAAACACGGTAACACCTACCGGACATGAGTGCAGCTTCCGACTGAATATCGAGCAGACGGAGATCAACAAGTTTGTGGCTAAGATTATATCCGCTATGGTCAACAATCCCCGGTTTGTAGAAGCGATTCAGGCGAAAATCGGCTCGGCTGTTGATACAGAGGATATGGAAAAGCAGATCGCCGTCCTGCAAGGACAGTTGAAGCAAGCCTTTGGAACGAAAAGCCGCTTGGAGCGTCAGATGGACACCTTGGACATCAACGATGCCCACTATGACAGAAAGATTTTGGACTTGCAGCGCCGCTATGATGAGCAGTATGATACAATAGAGGATATCGAAGTTCAGATTGGCGAATTGCAAGGTCAAATCCGCAGCATTCAGCAGGAGAAAATCTCCGGTAACAATATCTATCGGCTCTTACTGGCATTTGATGAAGTCTACCATTCCGCAACAGAAGCGGAACAGAAAGAGTTTATGAAAGCCTTTATCGAGCGAATTGAGATGTTCCCGGAGAAAAGGAAAGACGGAAGCTGGATAAGAAAGATTGTGTTCAACTTCCCTGTGCCTGTTGATGGCGAGGAAGTGAAAGAACTTCCCTTGGAAACTGAAACAACTGTCGAGACCGTCGCATGTCTACAAAGGGTGGATATGTAGAAATCCTTGAATTTACGCAATGTCATTAACTTTAGCAAAGAGCAGAAATCGTAAGCATTTATAAAACTATGATTC
>NZ_QUGO01000033.1:10785-13524 GCF_003479105.1 Blautia sp. AF19-13LB | reverse complement strand
TAGGCTGCAAGGGAAAAAATCGCGCTGTGCAGATTGTCCGCTAAGACCATTTCGCCTACTAAAACCGCATAAATGCCGACGCATATCATAATGAGGAAGCCTTGAAAGCCCAGTGCAAACAGCCCCTTTAGGTAGTTGTTCCCAATCTGTCCCCATTCCCGGTTTGTCATGGTAGCAAAAGGGATAGGGGAAACAGAACAGTAGGCGTATATCTCAATCATTCTGCCGTAGAGGATAACGGTTATCAGTACGGACATGATTTTCATACAAAGGCTTACAAGGCTCGTTTCCATAACAAGTAACAGTAGTTCGGGGATTTCCATATCTTTTAGTCCCTCCTGCATGGCGGCAAGGGCTTCGGTTACGTCGATATTCGTATCGCCGCCGATTACCCCCGCCGCGCCGGATACAATATGCTGCGCCATATCAAACACCGCCATAGTAATATCAAAGGTATGTGTTACCAAGAAAACGGCAACAAAGGCTTTGAAAAACCACTTGAAAAACATAAATGTTTCTATGTCGTGCATATTGTTTTTTTCCGTTACCATGCTGATAAGCTCATAACAGAGGACATAGGTAATGACAAGCCCCGCAATGGGTACAATCACATTTTCCGACAGATTTTGTATCATGCTGAAAATGTTTGCGTTCCACCCCTGCGGGGTCTTGCCTACCTCCGCTGCAATGGTGCCTACTTTTTCGTTTACGTCCCCGAACATAGTGGAAAGGTTGCCGTTAATGGCTCCGATAAGGATTTCTTTTATCCATTCGTTAATCGCTTCCAGTATGCTCTCCATAGGCTACCCTCCGTAATCTTATCCGAACAGACCGGAAAGAAGCGGTACAAGGATAGTGCCGATAAGGGCAACGCCGCCGCCCGCCATAAGCTGCTTAATGCCTTGTGATTTTGCACCCGGATTGTCGTTTCCATATCCCTCCAAGAGATTGATAACGCCCCAAATGCCTAAGCCTGCGCCCAGTGCGATAACAAGGGTCTGTAATACGTCGATAGCAGAGTTAAAAAATTCCATAAAGCTCCTTTCTGCCGCAAATGCGGCTTGCCCTATAAAAGGGCATAAAAAACGGCGGTCAGTTTTCAAACTGCCGCGGTCATAAGTCCCCGCGCTGCCTAAAGTTCTGCCGCGCGGCGGTATTCAGTTGTCAGTGTGGGCGATAGGAATTTTTGTAGGGGCGCGTATCATGCAAGTTGTCTTTTTCTTTGTTACTGCGTCAATTCCTCCTTTCTTTTCAGCCGGGAACACACATTTTTCGTCATTCCAAAAGATAGCTCCTACGCTGCATATACTCGGTAACGTAAAGGGTCTGTTCCCCTCCGCGTTCCTGCAAATACTCCCGCAGAGCGTTTTCTGCATTTTCTATCATCTTTGTAAAATAATGTTCACGACGTATATCATCAGTTTTTGTTTTCTGTCTGCTCATAGTATAACCTCCCGTAAAATCAAAGTTCCCGCCGCACCCGTTTCTGCTCATACAGGGCTTCACACCGTTTCACAAACTGCTGGATAGCTGCCTGCCGTTGCTGTTCCCGTCGCTCGGCAATGAAAACAAGCCCGTTTATGGCTTCTGTGATTTTCTTATCTTTTTTCTTCTGCATACGTCTATTCATGGTCGGTGTCCTCCTGCAAATCTGCTTCGCTGATTTCGTAATAGTCAAAGGGTTCGTCCGGCTTTACAAGGGCGGGTCTGCGCCTTAAATGCTTTTCCATATCAAAGGTATTTTTCTTGTCATAGTCGGAAAGATATTTATAGTTGGGGTGCTTTGTAATGTCATACTTATCAGAGAAGAACGGGCGTACCCCTCGTAGTTGTAAGATACATTTCCCGCCGTCCATGACTGCAATTTCATCTTCGGTCATAAGCTGCTTGCCTAACTTCTGATAGTTCAGCCCATGTGATACCTCACGCCCCCGGTTCTCGGAAGTGTTGAAGCTGTCAATGGTTTCTTTCCCCAAGATTTCCGACATTTCTTTGAGGGTGGTTTTCTCCTTGCCGCCCAAGAAAAGGGTGGTGTCGCAGTTGCCGGCTATGGTATCGGCGTTATCTTTGTATATCGCCTTTAGCTGCGACTGGCTTTGCAGAATGATTGAAGCAGAGATTTCCCGGCTTCGGATAGTGGCTATGAGCTTTTCAAACTTCGGTATCTGCCCGATATTTGCAAACTCGTCTAACAGACAGCGTACATGGACGGGCAGCCTGCCGCCGTATTCATCATCTGCCTTGTCGCAAAGAAGATTGAAAAGCTGCGTGTAAAGAATACTCACAACAAAGTTAAAAGTGTCGTCGGTGTCGCTGATAATGACAAACAGGGCGGTCTTACGGTCGCCTATGGTATCAAGTTCCATTTCGTCGGTTTCCATAAGGTCGCGCAGCTCTTTAATGTCAAAAGGGGCAAGCCGCGCCCCGCAGGAAATGAGGATAGAGCTTCTTGTCTTTCCCGCAGATAACAGGAATTTCTTATACTGCCGGACAGCAAAGTGTTCCGGGTCTTTTTCCTCCAACCGTTCAAACATAAGGTCAACGGGGGACTGAAATTCCGGGTCGTCCTCGCGGGCTTCACTGGCATTTATCATTTCAAGCAGCGTCGTGAAGTTCTTTTCTTCCTCCGGGGCTTCGTACCAAATGTAGCCGATAAGGGCGCAGTAAAAGAGCCGTTCCGATTTTATCCAAAAATCTTCCCCTGCTTTTTCCCCGTCCCCTTTGGTGTTGGCAATCAAA
>NZ_QUGO01000033.1:0-10775 GCF_003479105.1 Blautia sp. AF19-13LB | reverse complement strand
GGAATTTCTTATACTGCCGGACAGCAAAGTGTTCCGGGTCTTTTTCCTCCAACCGTTCAAACATAAGGTCAACGGGGGACTGAAATTCCGGGTCGTCCTCGCGGGCTTCACTGGCATTTATCATTTCAAGCAGCGTCGTAAAATTCTTTTCTTCCTCCGGGGCTTCGTACCAAATGTAGCCGATAAGGGCGCAGTAAAAGAGCCGTTCCGATTTTATCCAAAAATCTTCCCCTGCTTTTTCCCCGTCCCCTTTGGTGTTGGCAATCAAAGTATTTACCAGTTTCAAAATGTCTTTTTCGCTGCGGAGATAGGCAAAGGGATTGTATTTCATGCTTTTTTTGAAGTTTATCGTGTTCAGCACCTTTATCCGATACCCGCCCCGCTGTAAGAGCTTCCCGCACTCGACTAAAACCGTTCCTTTCGGGTCGGTTACAACGTAGCTTGAGTGCATTTGCATAAGGTTGGGCTTTACGAAAAATCTCGTCTTGCCGCTGCCGCTTCCCCCGATAACAAGGATATTTTTATTCCTTGCATACTTTGGCTGCTTTGGGCGGCTGTTCATGGTAAGCCGTTCCGTCTGTGTGAGCAGCACGTTATTTTGAAATACCGGGTCGGTGTAGGGCTTTATATCTTCGGCGTTGCCCCAACGGGCAGAGCCGTATTCGATACCTTTCCGGTATTTCTTCGCATTCTTGCCTTTTACATAGACAATCAGCCGGATAAGGACAGCCCCTACAATACCGATAAGCAAATCCATAGGTGCAAGGCTCGGAAGCGGGTTTGCAAAGGCAGCGGAAAAGCCGTCTGCAAGGGAAAGCACCTTGCCGGACAGGTCAGCCCCCGGAGAGAGCCGCACCGCCTGTCCGATTTTGTCAAAGAGATAGACAAAGAGCAGATAGGGGGCATTTAGGATAAGCAGCTTTTTAAGTTCCGGCTTCATAGCGATACCTCCCTGTCCTTTTTCTTCACTTTTTCCCTCTGTGCGTTCAGAGCCGCCGCCTTTTCTTTGAGGGAAACAATCAGCTTGCGGATAGAGGGCTTTTGTCCCTGTGTCAGCTTCTTTGCGGAAAACTCCTTGAAAGCTGCGGTCAGTGCGTCCGCGTCCCGTCCCTTAAAAAACACAAGATAGCGGGGCGGGGTTTCGGTGCTGTCTTTCTTTAAGGCAAAGTCAATCCCGTATTTTTTCGCCGTACTCTCAAAGGCTTTGATATTGTCCTTTGTGATTTCAATGTTGGAAACGCCCGCGTTCTGCTTCATAAGCTGCTTTAGGGTCTGCTTGCCATGCGGGATTTTCTGTTTGTCATGCTGCTTTTTCATCTGTGCAAGCAGGGCTTTCATAGCCTTTTGGAGCTGCTGCGCGGTCAGCTTTCCGGTCTTGATGTAAAGGGCTATGGTCTTTTCGTTGGTTTCCTCCTGCAATGGGTGTCCTCCTTTCGTGTTCTATGGTGGTATGCCCGCCGCCGGGAAACGGGACGGGCATGAAAAAAGAGCATCCGCTTTCACGCCGCCCTGTTAAATCCGTACCCGCAGCCCGGAAAGGTCTGCCGCCCGAATACCCACAAGATACCAGTTGTCCCCGTACTCCATACGGGTCGGCTTCCATTTGCCCCGCACAAAGACCTCCATGCAGTCGCCGCAATGCAATCCCCCGTAATAGTCGTTTACGTCAAAGCGAATGTCGTAGCGGTCAGCGGTTTCATCAAAAATCAAAGCTCCTGTTTTCTGTGTCATCATAAAATCCTCCTTTGGGTTGGTTTACAGGCTTTCGCCCTCGTTGCAGGTGTAATCGGGTATGCCCTTGCTTCTTGCCGACTGGATAGTGCGCCCGCCGTACATATCGTGAGATACAAGGGACGTGTAATAGCTGCCAATCGTAGACGGAGCATTGAAAAGGGCAGCTTTCATGTACTGCTTGATGTTGCGGATTTTGGTGGTGTTTTCCTGCATACAGTCCAGTACAAAGCGGATATGTTCGCTGTTCAGTTTCATAAATTTTGCTTTTACAAGCTCTGCCGGGTGGTCGTCCCCGGCGATACGGATTGTTCTTCGTTTGGTGCAGACGGTTTCAAGAATAAGGGCAAGGATTTCCTCTATCCTGTCCCGGTCAAGGTATCTGTCCTGTATCAGATAGTCGTACTCGATATTGTCCTTGATGATTTCCTCATACACGCTGTATGCGTCTGTCGCTTCCTTTCGCTTCCGTTCCGGCAGCTGTGCCGCGTCCTCTAAGGGAGAGGGATTTAGGGAATGGAAAGGAATGGAATGGGTACTTGATATATCTGTATTTAATTTTTCTTTTTTTGGTAAGTTAGTTTTTTGTATCTCTTTATTTAATTGCGTTGGATTTTCCGACGTCGGGTTATCCGGTGTCGGATTTTCCAATATCGGCTTATCCGCTGTTGGATTTTCCAATACCGGACAATCCAATGCCGGGGGCTGTGGCTGTTCGTAAATGGTGTACTCAATAGCGGTCATTTTGCCTTTCTCGTCGCGTCCCTGCCGCCTTGTGATATATCCGGCTTTTTCAAGCTCCCATACAGCGGTGCGGATAGCGTCGATACTTTCCCGGTTGATAAGGGACAGCCCTGCAAGGGTGTAGTCCCAATCTTCGGGAAGTGAGAGCATTTGCGACAACAAGCCCTTTGCCTTTAGGGAAAGTTCCTTGTTGCGTAAATGGTGGTTGCTCATAACCGTATAACCTTTGTTCTTTTCCACGCGGAAAACTGCCATAGCTTCATCACTCCTTTGGTTGGATTTGTTACGCAGTAGAAACGCGGTTTTGAGGGAAAAGGTATCAACCCTTGCCTTTCTCATTTCCGCGCTCTAAGAGCCGCATAAATCAAGGCTTTATTTGCCCTTACTGCGTAACATGAGGGCATAAAAAAAGCAGCGTTCCTGTTCTCCTGTGTGGGAGTGAGAAACGCCGCCTTATAGGTGGTGCTTATTTTATTTTTTCTTTTCGACGTGCCGCGTAAGGTGGTGTAGTGGTTTATCCGGCAGCTTCGCAGGTGCTTTTGCATATCAAGGCTCAATTCGTTAAAAGTAGTAAATGAGTAGTAAAATCAATCTGCAAACCTGCGAATATGCCCGTAAATCAAGCATTTTTCAAGACAATCAACTAATTTCAAAATAAATCAAAAAATATTTGTGAAGTCTACCAGTCAGAGTCTTTTCGTTGTATAATGTCTTTGTCGTACAGGGTCACTTTCCTTTGGAATGTTTTGGAGCAAACTCATTATACATCAGAAAGCCCTGTACGATATTTTTTATGAAAAAGTTGTAAAGTGGTGTAAAGATTAATGATCTTTGTATTGGCACCGAAAATATATTTATTTCTCCGCGGCTTTTCTTCCAGGATGGGAGAGTGCCGCGGAGAATTTTTTGCGAAGAAAGAATTGCTATAGCTTTTGTAATTCCGGGAAAACCTTTATTTAAGAAAAAAATACAATATTAACATGAATATCATGAATATAATATTGGAGGCTGTGAATATTCCCAAATACTTCCCTCTCAGATTCCTGTTTTCTTTTGCAATATATTTGAAACTTATCAGGCTTGCCATGGATGCAATCAGAGTGCCGAGACCTCCAATATTGGTTCCGACAATTAAAGCCCGGTAATTATCTGTAAAGCCGGATAAAAGAAGCGCAGCGGGAACATTGCTCATAATCTGACTGGCAAGAACAGCAGTAAGTGTTTCCCTTCCTGCCATGATTCTTTCCAGAAAACTGCTGAATTGCGGAATCCTTCCAAGGTTGCCGATAAAAATAAATAATGCGATAAAGGTGGCAAGCAGGGAGTAATCCACCCTGCTTATATTTTCCCTGTTTCTTAGCAGCATATATATAAGAACCAATACAAGAGGAATCTGGTATGGAATGATACGTGCAACAGTGAGCAGGCAGATTGTAAATAAGATCAGGTAAGCGGCCAGGTATTCCATGTTAAGTTCTTTTCTGTCAGAGAATCCCAAAAGAGTTTTATCTTTTTCGGAACCGCATACGTGAGGTGCTTTGGCAGCGGCTACCTGTATCCATATCAGAAGAAGGATAAGTGCTGTGGCGGAATAGGGAAGCATCAGGGTTATTAATTCTGCCGCGGACATCCCTGCTCTGGCATATAGATAAAGGTTCTGCGGATTTCCGATTGGTGTGAGCATGCTTCCGAGATTAGCGGCGATTGTCTGCATGGCTACTATTTTAAGAAGCCAGTAATTGCCCAGTTCCTTTGGCAGTTTATGCACAATGATCAGTGCAAGAGGAACAAAAGTAATCAATGCCACATCATTGGTGATCACCATTGACAGGAAGAAACATAAGAGTACCAACAGCCTGATCACACCCACAGTTCCCGATGTTCCCATCAGCAATTTTTTGGGCAAGTATATCAAAAACACCAACAGCCTTCAAACCAGCTACAATTGCCATCAAACAGAAGAGGAGCCCGAGAGTCCTGAAATCGATATAAGTAAAATAAGCCTTATCCGGTCTGACCCAGAACATAGAAAGAAGCGCCAGGATCACTGCAATTGACAAAACGGTTTCTTTCCTGAAAAAAACATATAATTTTTGTAACATAATATTTCCTTTCCGGTCTGATACGACCGCGTATAAGTATATCACAGAAACATCCAGAAAAAAAGAATATCATTTTGTATTGTGGATTGTGTTTGCGATTACCGCCTCATTCCTGTATAATAAAAATGTTATCAATGGCGACATCATTTCAAAAGTTCAGAATATGAAAAGAAAACGTTTTGGAAGAACTATACAGAAAATATCAGGGAAAAACAATAAAAGATGACTATGGGAAAAATTCCAAGGAATTTATAGATTTTGCAAATGACATGAAAAAGAGCATGAAAATTAATGCCGCAAAATATGGATTAAGGCTTATTACCTTTGAGACGGGGCATTACGATATGTGCGGATATTTTAAGGACAACGAAACAAAAAAAGTATGTATATTTTTCATTCCATGAATGCCGGAACCACCCCATAGATTTCGACATGATGAACTCTAAGGGATTTCTCGTCCGTTCTGCAAAAGGATTGAACGATTGCACTGGAGGATACAACAACTTTACGGACTTGAAGGGATTTTTCCAACTGGTAAAGCAGATTACTTCCAGTGAAAGAGACATAATGGCGAACGATACTCCGTACAAAAACTAACATTTCATTTGTTCATATCGTATCTTTTGTATATGTCAGGCAGTCAAAGGACTGTACTTATACAAAAAGGAGATTGTAGCAGAATAAAAAACAAAAAAACAGATACGGATGATTACCTACTTACGTTGTGTCAGTAGATACAACAGCTTTTTTAATAAACAATCCTTAGTAGTAACCCTTTCCCTTTTACTACTAATTTTACTACTAACAGGTAGTAACAACTTGCAGGGTTCTGCTCTGATTTGCCATAATCTGTAATTTCAGAGTATTTTACAATAACCCCGGAATCCCTTGCAAAATAGGGCATTCCGGGTCAAAACAAGGAGAAACAAAACAATGATAAAAATATTATTCATCTGCCACGGCAGGAGTTTTTCTTTTGCCCAAATCTCCTTATTTTATGCAGATTTCCTTACAATAGGAGAGTGTATTACAACGATTTTACAACTTTTGAAAAATGTTCCGATATGACGAAAAAGGAGATAGTAGAGAATGAAATATTTATACCATTATACAAGTTTAGAAACATTAGCTTTGATTTTGAGAAATAAAACAATTTGCTTTAATAACTTGTTGTACGTTGATGACCTTGATGAAGCAGAAACAGAAGATATGGGGAAGTTTGGAAAATTTGTCTATGTGAGTTGCTGGACTGAAGATTCAGAGGAATCTATACCTTTGTGGAATTTATATACACCGAATATGCATGGCGTTAGAATACGAATGCCTGAATTTCCGTTTAAAAAATATAGATTTAAAAAAGGAGAATATTTTTTATCTGAAGATGTAGATACATATATAAATTTGAAGAAAATATACGAAGAAAACAAGGCTAGTATTGTTTCTACAGAACCACATTTAGAAAAGATTGAATATACAGATTCTCAAGATAAGTTATTTCCCAAAATTAGAACAGAATCTTGTGAAGATGCAGTTAAAAAGTTTTTGGAAGCCAAAACAATGTCTGATATTACCCAGGGTAATATATCTATTTCCTATTCATTAAAAGATATAGGACGATTTAAAAGAACAAATTGGGCTTTTCAGAAAGAGTGGAGATATATAATTTCACTTTCTCCTATGGGATTAAAAGAGGCTTATCCGGCTAGTTTTGAAAAACATCAAGAACAAATTAGAAGAATTGAGGACACATTATCAAAGCCACCATATAATCAATTGTTTTTAGAAATAGATGATAAAGTGCTAGAAGAAATAGAAATTGTATTTGGACCTAAAATGAGTGAAGCGGAAAAAATATTAGCTATTGCGTTGATTAAAGAATATTGTCCACAAGCCGTATATACAGAAAGTGTTCTGAAAATAAGATAAAATGTATTATAGATTGAGTTTTTTACTAACCTAAAATTCATACTGCTGGAGGAGTAAAAAATAATGAATTGGGAAGCAATTAGTGCCATAGGGCAAATTTTAGGAATATTAATTACATTTATGGTAGGGTGTATTGCAATGTTACCATATATGAGAAAATTCAATATTTATTTTTCTTTTATGTATAACGTGGATAAAAAACCTACATTTGTTGTAACGAACAATAGTCAAAAAGGACAGTTTATAAATCGTATAATTTTGTATAGTGGAAAATGGAGTAGAAAATCATTTTGTGTTATAGAAATGTTAGACATTCAAGATGATTTGCTAGCAGATAATATTGAATTTTTTGTTGCTCCGAATTCTTATTGTAAAATTAGTGCTAATGCCACTAGAATGGTAAAATATATTACTCATTGTGATGTATATTTTTCAAAGCGTAAGAAAGTCTATATTACATTAGATTTTGGAGATAAACTTTCTAAAAGATATTGTACGCAGATAAGAACTTATGAGTTTTTACAAATGCTAATTAGTGAAACAGAAGCATATCAAGACTTGAATATTGATACGCTGTTTTAGGAATAAAGTGAACAAGCATGTAATCGGTTAGTTGTAAAATAGGGAGAGTTTTACAACTTTTAAAAGATATTTCGATATGAAGATATAATACGAGGAAAAAACAGTATGAAGGCAGGAAAAGAATTGGAAAATTATGTACAATTTGTATATCAAAAATTGTTGGATTTTATGGATGAAGGTGCAATGGTATCATCTAATGTATCAGTAATAGGAAAATCGGGAGTTAAGCATGAGTTTGATGTATACTATGAATTTCAGCATTTGAATATGAGACATCGTATTGCTATAGAATGCAAAGATTGGAATACTCCTGTAAGTAAAGGTGAGGTGGGAGAGTTTTTGTCAAAATTAAATGATTTGAATAATATTTCGGGGATGATGGTGGCTAAATCAGGTTATCAAGAAGGCGCAAAACAATTTGCAGAATCCAATGGCATTCATTTAATGGAAACAAAAGACTTACCTTCTTTAGGAGAAATAGTTGCTGGTGTAATTAAAGAGGCATTTCTTCCAGATGAAGCCACTCAAGGGGCTCCTTTCTGGACATTAATGGAAATACAATCAGGTGAAATAACAGGAACCTATTTTTCTTTGCCAGAAGGAAAGCCGATAGTACCATTCTTCTATTCTAAAGTAATTGCAGAAAAAATGAGGGAAAAATTACTAGATGCAGAAAATTGGGTGGTTAGAGGGGTATCTCAGTATCAATTAAAAGGATTTGTAGCTCAAATGGAAGTTTTGGGTGTTGAAGCAGCGGTGTTTTATGTGCCATATTGGAAAGAAGGAGAAACAGATGTGCCAATGGTTATCATACCGAAAGAAAAATTAAAAGAAGAGTATATATATTAATACCTATTTTACAACTTTTGATAGCCAAAATATGAGGGTTTATAAGAAGATACAGAAACTATAAGAAAAATGAAAATTGTAAAGAACTTTCAAATACAAGGAAATGTGACGATTTAAGGAGATATAAGAACATGATAAAAATACTATTTGTTTGCCACGGCAGGATTTACTGTTCGTGAGAAAAAGTCTTAAATCGTCTTAAATACTTCTATAAATAGCATTTCTTGTGTTCAATTCTCGATTTTACCAATGATTTACCAATATTTCTGGAGAGTCAGACTTGCAGAAACAACAAACCAGAATGAGGAGATTAAAAATATGAGCGGATTAAAGAAACACATTTATGAAGAGAAAAACGGACTGCATTACACTCTGAATGGAGATTATTATTTACCAGATTTGAAATTGCCGGAGGAACACCGCCCTATCGGAAAGTACGGACGGATGCACCGGGAATATTTAAGAGAAGTCCACCCAGCCAGATTGAATACATTGACCCTGACAGGGGAATTATGGACATATCTTGCAGATCTGAACGAACAGGCACAGAAGCGATTAGATACAATCATAGAGCAGATGAAAGCTGCTGAGGGGGTCACAGAAGAATTAAAGAGTATCTGTCAGATGGAATGGGTGCAGCGTTGCAATAACATTCACAATCGGGCAGAAGAAATTGTTTTGCATGAGATGATTTATTCATAACGGTATGGTAGAATGATTATGATAAATCGGAGTTTGACGAGGTAAAAGAATATGAATGGAAAACATCTATTTCTTACATCTGCAGGGTTGACCGATAAGATGAAAGAGAAATTCTTTGATATTATTGGAAAGTGTCCGAAGGATGTGAAAGTGCTTTATATTCCAACAGCTGGCATTGAAACAGATGGTGCAAGAGAGTCGCTTGCAATATGTTTTCATGAACTCTTTCTAATGGGAATTCAGTACGAAAATATATTAGTGTACAATCTGGAATTAATTCTTTCAAAAGACTATCAAAGAACCTATTCTTCGTATGTTACAACCCCGTTTATGCTTACAAGGCTATTAACTTTTGAAGAATTAAACCAATTTGATGCTGTTTTTGTCAGTGGTGGTGATGTATCTGTGCTTTGTCGTGAAATGTCTAGAACTGGTTTTGATAGAATACTTAATAATGCAATTAAAAACGGACTTATATATGTCGGAATCAGTGCAGGAAGTATGTATGCGGCGGGAAATTTAACAGATGGATTACATATTATTGACAATCCTATTATCCCCCATTGGAATGGTTCTGAAACAACAGTATTACCGAACGGCAAAGATGAGATTAAGCTTGCTGATGGAAAAGCTGTTTATGTAGAGGATAATTACATGAGTGTAATATGATGCACATGTAGGATTAGTCAAATTCCAATTTGCGAGGATGAACATTTATGAAAGAAAAAAGCAAAAGTGAAGTTTCAATAATAGGTGGTGCAGATGGCCCAACAAGTATTTTTATAGCTGGCAGAACACGGAAAAAGCCTCTAAAAGTAAGGATACGAAATATTATCTACAGATATAGACGTAAGATAGTAGAGAAGAAAGTGGTTGCAGATTCACATACTCTTGATGAATTGGTACAATATGCAATGAATACCTACAATCTAATTGAAACTAATTCAACTGAGAGAAAATATATTGAACAACAAAAAAACCTAAAGGAGAGTTTGATTTTACAGCATAAACCAGAAGTTTTAGGTGAAATGAAGGATATTCCAAAGCCGGATGTTTCTAATGAAGAATCTGTCAGAGAATATTTTTGTAAAATAAAGACTCGAAGCGAAATGATTGCCGAAATGCCAGATAATGTAATTCCTATGAACTTTCATCTATATGAAATAAGAATCGGTGATGATTCTCTTGAGATGGAGATAGATTATATTTGGAATATATTCGGTATATCTTATTCTGGAAACAAGAAAGTAATGAAACAGTTTGAGAAAATTTCAAAAGATTTGTATATCTATTATGGTGTTAGTGAAGATGATATTAAGAAAAAGACAGAAAGATATTTATCATTGGTAACGGCATTAAGTTCATAAATTCCAGCCTGTCTTTCTGAAATTTCAACTGAATAACCACAGCATAAACCGCTGCTACATGGAAGCTAACACAACCATGCAACAGCGGTTTTTGTTACCGTTTTTTCCTCTGGCTGATAGGCGTTCCCATTTTCTTTGATTTTTTGAGAATCCGAATGAGCCAGCGGAATTCTTCTTCCGACAGATTTTTATAGTTGATACCGAGTTGCTTGCAATAAAGGATGACCAGCTTTTCATCCCGACTACCCTTGAAATTTTCGACCGCTTCCAGATTTTCTTTCAGTTCATCGGCAACGGTGGTTTGTGGGGCACTTTCACTATCCTTTTTGTGGGCTTCCCGAATATCCCGGATAATCCGGTTGAGGTCATCCAGAACCATGTGGCTGAAATACTCATCATCGCTGATATGGGCAGCTTGCAGCACCTTCAAATGCGGGTCATCTTCGCCGGGGCGATACCGTTCAATGATTTCATGCCGGACAGTGTCGACAAGTGCATTGAGGTTTTGAATCTGCATGGTGGCAATCCCGTCCACATAAATCTCAATATCTGCAAGAAACTTGATAAAATCTTTATGTGTGGCAAGCTCACAGAGCAGACGGTTGTTAATCCGACCGCTTTTCAGAAGTGCAACCATCTCATCATTCAAATGCAGCTCCGTCAATGGTGTGTTGATCTGCTCCCTGTTCTCTGTCCGGCACAGCAGATAATCAACGGAAACCCCATAGAAGTCTGCCAGCGTGATAAGGTTGCCATGATTGATTTCCTTAAA
>NZ_QUGO01000032.1:0-16278 GCF_003479105.1 Blautia sp. AF19-13LB | reverse complement strand
TTTGTCCAAAGCGTCGGCATCTTAGTTTTAAGATATGGAAATTCCTGTCTTAAAATTCTGGAAGTATAGCCTTTGAAAGATTTTACGGCTTTGTGAATACCAAACTGAGGGTCTACTTCCAGCAGCATATGAACATGATCCGGCATGATTTCCATTTCCAGAATCTCTACAGAAAGATTTGCAGCATACTCTGTGAGCAGTTCCTTCAACCTGGTATCTACACCATTGGTTAATACTTTTCGTCTATATTTAGGACACCATACTACATGGTATTTGCACGAATAGACGACATTGTTGTTTAATTTATATGTTGTATTCATGTTTGTATTATACTATATTTTTTCATTTAATACAACCACTATTTTGTCCATCTCAATTACTTGCGTAAATTCGATGGACGCGTCTTATCGAATTCCTAAAATCTCGGCTTCGAAAGTCCATACTCTTCTGCAGCATTAAGGATTCTTTTTATTCCGCTTCCCCATGCTTCTACAAGTCCCATCTGACTGAATATATTGGTAATGCCTTTATTCCGGATCTTCGAATGACCATTCATGACTTCCTCATAAGTTAATCCGTTATATAATCCACCCGGAGAAGTCACCTCCAGTCTTTCATCATAAACTGCGACCTGAATATAAGATTCATCCAACAGGTTACAGTGACAATGGGCGTTAATGATCATTTCCAATAAGCGGAGCTACCATAAAATCTGCCGGATCAGTAATCGCATCTGCCAAGAAAATGGACTTGCCACCAGTATGCCAACCGGAGAAAAAGGAAAAAGCTATAAAGAGAACATGGAATATCATCATGGCACCAGTTGGAAAGTCAAGCTACGTGTTGCAGTTGATAAGGCAATCTGGACTTCCATCAACTATGAGGAATTTCTACAAAAAATGCAGTTAGCCGGATATGAAGTCCGCCAAGGAAAACACCTGTCCTTCCGTGCACCGGAGCAGAAGGACTTCACTTACATGAAATCTCTCGGAAGTTATTATAGCGAAGAAAATATCCGCATCCGTCTGGCAAAAAATCGTAGCAAAGTGAAAACTCCAAAGCATCTGTCCAGAGGTGCTCGCCTGTATATCAATATTTCCACTTATGTTACAACCGGCAATCGAGAAGGATTTGAACGTTGGGCAAAACTAAATAATCTAAAAGAGGCAACCCGCACCTTCGACTATCTTTCTGAAAATAATCTGCTGAATTATGAAGATTTTCAACAGCATGTTTCTGATGTTGATGCTTCTGTTAAAGCGGCTGAACAGAGAATAACACAAATCAACAATGAACTGAACACGCAGAAAGTCATTCAAAAACATTGTGATTCTTACCGGCCCTGCCGTAAAGTGATTGAAGATTGCAAATCTGCTAAAAATCCAAACGCATACCGGACCAAACATCAAGCAGAATACCAACTCCACGATTCACTAAAAAAAGAGCTTCAGGATCTCGGTGTTACCAAAATCCCAAGCTCTAATAAAATCCAGAAGCGGATAGAAAATCTTGAATCTGAACAGGCTGCTACTGTCCGTGAAAAGCAGGAATTACAGAAAAAGCAGAAGACACTGGATATCATCAGACAGAATTTCACAGCACTGCTTAATTCTCCTGAGATCAGTTCAGACTTACTTCCAGCAAAACGGGAACCTATTTCTGTCACAAGAGATAAATAAGATTGCACTGGCAACTCACTCATTTTCTTTCAAATCTTCCCATGGTTTAAAACCCATTTTCTCCCAGGTGACGCCATACGGTGCACCTCCGGAGGTATTTGTTTTTGGATTATGACAGTTATATAACGAAACGAAAAGACCGGGATTTCCCGATCTTCTCATATTATTTATGGGATTTTCTTTTGCATATACTAAATATGATTAAGGATATTCCCATTAAGGAAAGCCACATAATTACATTCGTATCGTCTCCCGTTTTTACATTTGGAGTATGACTGCTATTATCACCTGATGGTTCTTCTGAAACTGGTGGCGTATTCGTGGTAATTGGTGGTATCGATTCATTTTTAAATTTAGGCTCTGCCGTTACATTCCAAATTATCTGACCATCATAATTACCTGGAACTGTTATGATAAAAGGTTCGCTTTGATATACTTGATTTCCAATTTGTGTTTTTTGTGTCTGCACAAAAAGATACACACCTTTTTCCAGATCTCTGTACATAACTTCTCCATCGGAATTGGTCTTCCCTGATATTCCTTGGATGCCGTTATCCTGTACATATTTTCCCAGTTTTTTTGCAGCTTCTGCCTGAGCAGAAGAATCCTCAAAATCAAATATGACTCCAGACTTTGCAAACTCACTCACTAATGCCCATGAATTATTTTTATATGTTCCAACCTGATACATCGTAAATTCAATATTACTTAGCTTATATACCGTGGTCTCATCTTCAACAGTTGCTTTTAATAATATACTTCCCTGATCATTCGCAGACACAGGTAACGGAATGAGGAGTAAAAGCATACACATCACACTGGCCATACACATATATATTCGCTTATGTTTAATTATTCTGCTCATGTTTTTTCTCCTTCCTGCGTTTATGAGATTTAATGCTCACCCATATGATGATCAAAGCAACAATTCCCCCAATCAATAGAATCAAATTGAATGGAATTGTATGATGAAGACCAACTTCCTCATCTATCTTCTGTGCCTCTTCATACGGAATTCTGGTGCCACGTACAAGCAGTCTGTGTGTATTAACTGCATAAGGAGTGCATGTGACCAGCGTTACATAATCCTTGCCTTTTTCAATTTGTAAAGCATCTGTATCTGATGGCAATACTGTCAGAATCTGATCCACCTGATAGGCAAAGGTATGATGAAGAACTTTAATATAAAATACATCTCCAACCTCCATCTTGTTCAGGTCGGTGAATATCTTGGCATTTGCAAGTCCACGGTGTCCGGATAATACCGCATGACAGCTCTCACCGCCTACCGGAAGCGAGGTGTTTTTCAGATGTCCTACACCTGACTGCAGTACTTTTTCGGATGTTCCATGATAAACCGGAAGAACAACATCAAGCTTTGGGATATCAATATATCCCATCATTCCAGTATCATCAATTTTCAAAAGTTTGTTATACTCATCATCTTCTGTCTGGTTTTCATTGCTTTCTGAAAATGGATCTGCTATGGAACCAATTCCGATCAGGCTTTCGTTGTAGTCCTGTGCCTGCTTGATCATTGCATTTTCCTGTTCTTCCGACAAATGCGAAACTTCCTGTTCATAATCTGTAGCAATGGTTGTGCTGTTCATCTGATTAATGTAATTACTCACTACCGGATACAGGATTAAAGAAAATGCCATCAGATATCCGATTCCTCTTAGTATTTTTACTACTTTCTTCATAATACCTTTCACCTTTTCGTCTGTTTCTTCTGAAATATCCAGTCCACACTGGACATTTCAGAAAAAGCAGACATCCTCCCGGTACAATACCGGGAAGATGAACTGTCTTTTTATCCATTCTTAAACTTCAGAATGTCTTAGTTTTTTGCTTTCTTTTTGCCAAAAGCTTTGCTTGCTGTTAATACACCGAAAAGAACGATACCAGCCAGTGTTACCATGAGGGCACCCTTGCTACCAGTAGATGGAAGCTGTGCACCTGTTTTGTTTTCTACAGCTACTTCTGGAGAAGTTTTTGTATCTTTAATTTCTTTACCTGTTGTTGTAGTTCCATTGTATGTGTAATCAACTGAATAGCTTGTCAGTTTTCCGGTTTTTGGATCATAGTTTGCTTTAATCTCAACCTTGATATCGCTGAGAAGCTTATTGTATCCTTCTGGTGCTTTTGTCTCTCTTAAGTAATAAGTTCCAGCATCAAGACCTTTTACAAGTACTTTTCCGTCAGCATCGGATACAATTTTTGCAGAAGTAAAGCCTGTTGCTTTAGCTTCATCGGCTGTTGCCTGACGGTATACACCTTCTCCTTCGTCTACAATATTAACCTTCGCCTGTTCATCTGCTGCAGTACCTTCTGTGTTTCCCTTGTAAAGCTCAAATTCTGCCTTTGCAAGTGCAGTCTTATCTTCTTTATTATTCTGGTCTTTTAAATAATATTTATAAATTGTAAAATCAAAAGTATGTACATCTACGATGCTTGGCTCAGATGTACCTGTTCCACCTGTTGTCGGGTCATTACTGTATTCAACGACCGCCTTGTTGGTATTTGGATTCATACCGATTACAGCATCTTTGTTTAAGGTTGCAGTGTAAACAACTGTGATTGTCTCGCCTGTATGATTCTTATAGGAATTATAGAAATCATTTAAGGTAACTGTTAAAGTACGTTTAGCCTGGTCATATGCAAGTGCGTATGTATTAGTTCCTGATTTCTTAGCAGTAAGTGTTGTATTTCCAACTTTTACAGATAGTACTTCTTTTAAGTCCAGTCCTTTGGACAAAGTATCGCTAAATTTAAAAGTATAAGAATTATATCCTGTCATGTCCGGCACTTTAGAAGTCAGCTGATAAGTGACAGTATCGCCAATTCCAAAATCTCCAGCTTTCTTTTCATCTGATTCGCTGTGTGGTGCGATGGTATCTTCAGGATTATTCTCATCGTCCAATTCCATCTGATGGCTGCCATCCTATGAAGCATCTACAATAGCACCAACTGTAATTCCGCTTCCACTCTGTGCCGGAATGATTTTCTTGTCTACTGTCGGGTAATTGCTCTTCATGTTAATTGTAGCTGTATCAGCTGTAATGCTAACTAAAGATGCTGCAGATGTATAAGTCTGATTTCCTGGTGCTGTGGAGGTATCTGTTGCTCCTTTTGGATAAACTAAATAGTATCCATATGCTAAATCAGAAACTACTGTAGAAGTTGCTGTCGTATTAACTGTTTTTGTTGCTGTAATATGGTTCTTTGAATCTAAAATCCATCCAAGCACATCTTTAGCAAATGTTTTCGCTGTAGCAGCCTCTCCATTTGCTCCGACCTGTTCTTTAACATAGTTATATGCCGCTTCACTTAAAGCTTCGCCTGTTAAACTTTCAGATCCTGGAATTCTAGTATTATTCTTAAAAAATCCTTCATATGCACTGTTCAGTGTATATGCTACATTCTCGCCACTTTTTGTTGCTGTAAAAATCTGATACAGATCCAGAGTCTTTCCTTCCACTGTATTGTTGACTGTCAGGGTTCCTTTTGGAGCATCTGCTGCATCTGCTGCAAATGCAGTCATGCTCATGGACAGTATCATGGTCATTGCCATCAGAACTGCCATAAATCTTGATACTAATTTCTTCATGTTCCTCTTCTCACTTTCTTTTGATTTTTTATTGGTTCGCTTGGGATTCCTTCAGCTTTTACGGTGGAAGTTCCCCACGCAGCCATATCTCTCTCATGACTCTACTCCCCCTTTCCTACATCGTCTGTTTCCGTTTCCTTCTGCGTCCGGTATAAAGCAGGAACGCTAACAACAAACCACCTGCTACGATGAACATCATGATGCCTTTTCCGCCAGTGTCCGGAAGAAGTGCAAAATGTCGGTTGATAATCGTGAAGGTAAATCCATCATCAGAGCTTTTTATTGTAGTTGTATATCCGTTTATTTCCGTTTCCGTAACAGAATATTCATAATAATGCGTTTTGTCAGCATCATCTTTTATGTAGGCTGGAAGAGTTTCAATCACTTTCTGCCATGTAGATTTTGAAATATCACCTTTTATTTCATAGTTTTCATATCCCGGCACAACTTCTGTTTGTTTTGTTCCTTCCGCATCCGTCCAGCTTCTGGAAATTGTGACCGTAATAGAGTCTGGTCTGAGATTGTCCATATTTCGGAAATCTTTCCAGACTTTGTTTATCGTCAGGTTTACATTCTCATCACATGGATCCTGCGTATCAGACGGTTCCGGTGATGTGCTGTCACCTGTATTGACTGTCGTTTTGGCATCTGACATCAGAACAGCTTTTGCATCTGATATATATGCATTCAGATCTGCTGTTTCAGAAGAATCTTTTGTTGCCATAACTGCATTCTGCAAGGTGTTATACTCATCTACCTGCACGACATGTTTTATCGAGAAGATACTCCATCCATTTTCCTGACTGAACGTATCTGTCAGAAGTTTAGAATTCTTTTTGATCTCATCAAAACTAATCGCCGGTTTTCGGTAGATACGATAATTGTTATTCTCGCCTTCTACACCTGCTTTTGTATTAAAGTCATATGCAGAGTCCAGATCACTTTTTCCGCTGAATGGTCCCACCAGCTTAGATGTTCCACGGACCACATCGCAGTAATACATATTGTTATTCTTCAGCAGTCCTTCATCGTTGTATCCAACAAAACCTCCGCTTCGTCCATCATTTGCAGAACCATCCGCATCATTTCCTGCTCCGCCTGCATAGACATCATATCCTGTACTAATTCCATACACACTGCTGTCCGTGATCTTTGTCCTGTTTGCCTTGATCAGATTGATACTGATATTAGACTTTACATCATTATCTTTTGTTATGATTCCATCTTTATCACAAGGAAGCTTGATGGATGAATCTCCGATCTTGATGATTGCAAGATCTGTCTGTTGATTATTTTCTGTCGACTTTTTAGACAGCCCGACAGAAATATCCAGTCCCAGCAGATTCACATGGAGAAGATTTCCCTCATACAGTGCATCAACCTTCACAATTCCAAGATTGATATGCAAAAGGTTGGAATCCTGGATCTTATCCAGATATAACGCCTGTACAAGCTGATTCAGAACTACGAGCAACGCATCCACCACTGTGGAATCCAGTTTTACATCCGCTAGATAGGCAAAGCTTGTTCTTCCTGCGAAGCCACCAGCTGTTCCACCGGATTCTACCAGTTTCAGGCTGTTTTCCTGATTTTGAGCATCTCCTGCATTACAGCCTGACATTCTGGCAAGATTTGCGTAGCCGATAAATCCTCCCGCAATCTGCTCATCTCCGCCTTTACTCTGAACAGTATAACCTCCAGGTATGCCTGTCACACTGCTGTCATCAATGTGGGAACCGAAAATATCCAGAACGCCGAGGGCACCGCCCAGGAGCTGTCCTGCATTATCTCCCAGCACATCCAGCTTCTCCATTTTTACAACTCCGCTTTTTCCGGAGTATCCTACAAAACCGCCGACGCTGTTTAGTCCAGTTACATAATTTAATCCCATTACGCTGCTGTTTTTGACAGAGCCATTTAACAGGGAACCGCCAAATCCTCCAGCCGTTCCGCTATATGTTACTTCATTATTCTGGCCTGATTTTGTCGCTGTGTTAGCACTGACGCCAAGCCCTGCATCTGGACTTCCTGTGACATTTCCGTAATATACATAACTTCGGAACGCATCCAACACATCGGTTTTTCCAAGTTTTAAAAGATACTGTAATACCGAGGTCTCATTACCTGCACTAATGTTTGCGGCACCGGAAACATCCGCAATACCGAAGCATCCACCGGCATATTCACCGGCTACTACGGAACGAATCTTGTCTGCACGGATTCCGCTTCCCGGCGTATCCTTCTCGCCGAGGACCGCTCCGCAGAGACTTCCTGCAAATCCTCCTGCTGCTTTTGCGTACCCGGTATTGCTTCCATTTTGATAGGTTCCGTTTACGATCACGCCCCAGTCATCCCAGGCTGACACAGATGCACAGCGGATGGTAGAAACAGTAGCATTCAGAACCTTAATCAGTTCTGCCGGAGCATTTACCATAAGAACATCCAGAAGCTTATTCAAAAGTCCCTGCTTTGTAGCTGTATCAATAGCTGCCACACTACCTGGATCTACTTTTCCAGCAAAACCGCCTACATAGGAAGTTCCATCTACACGCCTTAAATTTGTGATACTGCAAGAGGTATTTTCATCTCCCCAGATCTGACCGCCGATCATTCTTCCCACATAGCCTCCGGCAAATCCTGCCAGGTCTTTGTCTGCAATACCGGTTGCTTTGATCCTTGCTCCGGAACGATATCCGTCCACATGGGACTGTTTTACAACCGGCACAAAGGTTTTTAATGCCGCCAGACCGTCTGCACCGATAATCTTAAGACCTGCCAGTGAAACGTCACCTGTGTTTGCCACAGAACCGGTAAGCATCTCACCCGCAAATCCACCGCTGCTTCTGAAGGCTTCCACTGACTGAAGATCTGTTGCAGTTCCATTTGTCACGGTACCGCCTTCCATACGGCCTACATAGCCTCCGGCAGAACCGCCCTGTGTTGCTTTACTTGCCAGAATGCTCCTTCCTGCTGTGACTGCGTATCCATATGCATACTGAGAAATGATCTCATTTAACTGTTCTTGATCATTGACTTCACCAAGTGCCTGTAATTTATTACCGTAACTTCCATAAGAACCGACAGCACCAACCCATTTGTTCCAGGTATCCGTATCCAGTCCACGAAGCGGTCCATAAACAGCTGTATTCTTTTCTGTCGGATACACCGCCTGAAGAAGCGTCAGCGGATTATCTAGTTTGATAAGACCAAATAAAACCTTCAGACTTCCTGTATCTGCAACATTCGCACACCGCATCAGTCCTGTATAACCTCCGGCATATTCCGTTCCATATACGGAACGGATACGATAGGCCGCACATTCTCTTACGGTTCCTGCATATGTAGAGCCTTTCCAGTTATCCGTATTGTTTCCCCAGATCTGACCGCCATAGTTGTAACCTGCATATCCTCCTGCAAGTCCACGGTAAATGCTGTCATCACTTTCAGCCTGAGCCCTCACAGCACCTCCACAAGGTACACAGGTTGTTTCACTGTTTTTGATCACAGGAACAAATGCCTGTAAAACGCCAAAAAGATTATCTGCCTTGATCAGTCCTCCAAGAGCACTTAATCCATCTACCACATCTGCCGCACTCCCCGGCTCCATGGTTCCAACATATCCACCGGCACTTTCACGCCCTATGATATGTGCAAAATTATAAGAATTACTATTCTGAATCTGAACTCCAAGAAGTTCTCCTGCATATCCACCGGCTTTTCCGGTATCACCATCTCCATCTGTTGCAAGAACATTAAATCCGCCTGTTGCTCCGTAAACATCTGAGCTGTCTATGATAGATGCAACTACGGTCAACGCTGATAACAGATTTGAGGCAGAAAGTACCTTATCCAGAACGCTTGCACCTCCGATAGCCGCCGTACTTCCCATAGCAGCTTTCCCAATATAGCCGCCGGCATAACGATAACCATTTACCGCATATGCACTGTCGCTTCCGTAATAACTGCTACCATCTTCCTGCTGCAGATTCTTTGGCTCACTGACACCTGTATGCTGCAATTTATTTACATCGGAATTGCTGATCTGTACACCAGTTCCGCATCCGATAAAGCCTCCGGCACTTCCGGCATCCGCATCGTTGGTGCTGTCTTTTTCAAGAGTACCTGTAACGGTAACAGTAAACCCTTTTTCTACAGAATTAACACTGGCATTACTGATCACCGGAACAAAAGCATTGACCAGGGATAGTAATCCTGTCAGATCAACCAGTTTTGTAAGAATTGATGATTTAGCTCCAATCTCTGCAACTGCTCCAGCTTTTACAAGACCTCCGAACCCTCCGGCATAACGAAGGCCTTCTACTTTCAGAAGATTTTCTACTGCCGTTCCTTTTCCGGAATCAACAGCATTTGCTGAATTATCTACATGACCGCTCTGCATCTCTCCAACGAAGCCACCTGCATAGCCTTCTGCGTTTTCAAATCCGCTGTCAGCCGTAACTGTCAAACCATCTGCGGTACCAGCAACTTTGCAATTCGTAATTTTGCTGGATGCCGCCTGAAGGACACTTGCCAGCTCTTTCAGACTCAGGATCTTACCAAGGACACTATTCAAAAAATCTCCTGTGGCATCTCCTGCCTCCGCTGCACTTCCGGAGCGCATAATTCCGATATAGCCACCGGCATGATATGGTGCTGTGACTTCTTTTACATTGGTCACATCAGAATTCTTAACCATGACTGCTTTTCCATTACCGATATAACCCCCGGCATCTCCAAGAGCCACATCATCATTTTTTCCGGATGCTGTTACAACTAAGCTGTCTCCCTCAATAGAAGAGTCGGAAATTCTCGGATAAGCCACATCCATAACACTGAGAAGCTGATTTACATTTAAGAGGCCCAGTAACTTAATAGAACCTGTCTGTGCCACATCACCAGGCATCAGCCTTCCTGCAAAACCACCGGCATAGCTGGTTCCCTTTATATAAGAGAGTCCGGTAATATTTGTTGTTGCAATCGCACCAGCCTCACCTTCGGTTGTTCCATCCTCACTATTCGTGTCTGCTTTGAATCCGGAATTGTTGTTTCCATAGTTGATATCTACTGCCTGTCCGTCTCCCACAAAGCCGCCCGCCATATCAGCGGATACCTGAGGGTCAGAACCATTCGAAACATAGGCAATAGAAGTATTATTGAACTCCGGTCTCAGGGCACTGACAACTCCAAGCAGATTCTCTAATTCAATTCCTGTCAGTTTTGATGTAGTGGAATCTCCAGCACTTAATGCATCTCCGGCTTTAGCAAAACCTGCAAAGCCTCCGGCTTTTCCTGATGTTGCAGATGCAGTAACAGTTTTCAGGTTGCTGATCTTAGTGTCCCTTGCTCGTCCACTAATGCATTCTCCAATAAAGCCACCACTATAACCTTTCTCATTGCCAGTAGACACACTATATCCTGACGAAACACCTGAAACAGTGCTGTCAACTGTAAACGTCTCAATCATCTGCCCTACAGAAAGAAGGCTGTCAATTTTCAAAAGCGGTAATCCAAGAAGTTTAATACCACCAACATTAGCAAGAGTACCACTTCCGAAATATCCGGCAAATCCTCCTGCACACTTTCCAGCCGTTACAGAATTCAGATTTGTGACGGATGTTTTCCTTACTTCTCCACCTGTTCCATAACCGATAGCACCTCCGGCACGACCATTCTCCTGATTTGACGCAGTAACTGTAAGTCCCAAAGAGCCTCCGTTTACGGAACAATCTTTACATTCAAAACGCATGTAGTCTGCTGCTGTAACTGTTCCGCCAAGGACATCACTGACACTGGTCATTTTAGCGTAACCTAAGATTCCTCCAGCATTCTCTGTTGCTGAAACAGACATGCTTTCTGATGCAGTAATACTATTAGAATGCTCATTAAAACTGTAAGAAATACTGTTTTTTGCAAGCATACGATTCAAAGCTTTTGTAGTTGATTTTGAACCATCTGCAAGTTCTGAAGTATTAGAAACCTGAACAGCTCCGGCATATCCTACAAGTCCGCCGGCATATTTGCCACTGGCATCTAAGGATATCGTACTTCCGTCAATGGTACATCCGCTTATAACAGAAGGGCGAAGTCCCACCAGGTTCAAAATATCCATATCCGTAATATTACCGTTCAACAAACCTGTAAGAAGTTTTTTCACAAGATCAAGAAGACCTTTATTTTCATCAATAGATGTAACAGCACCAAGGGTTGCTAAGCCGGCAAATCCTCCGGTATAATCTTTTCCGGACACTGTACCAAGAGAAGAAATACTGCAGTTCACGGCATAACTGTTACGCATTTCTCCTATAAATCCACCTGCATAACCACTTTCCTTACCAGAGCTTCCTGTCGCAGATACATTTGCACTGCCATTAATGCTACATCCAAGCATTACTGTATTGACCGGGAAATCAGCTATTTGGATTCCCAGATGATCCAGTGCACCTGCAACAACTGCATTGGAAGCACGACCAATAAATCCTCCTGAGTAATCTGTACCATTAACACTCTCAGTACCATTAACTGAACATCCAGTCATTACAGCACCTATTGTTTCACCAGCAAATCCACCTGTATAATTCTGCCCAGATATCGTATCATTGCCAGATACTGAACAATTGCTGAACACCGGATTCACATAGCCAATTGGAATCAGGTTTCCAACACTTAGAACGCCTCCATTCAAAAGCGTTGTAATCAGATCCCCAAGACCTAATACTGGAATCAAGTTTAATAAAGTACTAAGTGCGTCCGTTACTCCTTTAAGCACTCCTGAAAGGGCTTCATATTTTGTAATACCTGAAATGTACCCGACAAAACCACCTGTCCAGCTGTTTGCATTAGACACTCCTGATAATCCTTCTACATGACAGTCTGATATTTGTACGTTTCCTTTTACAACACCGGCAAAAGCTCCTGTTGAAAAAGATTTTGGATCCTTTTCCAACCCACTTGATAATCCCAGGATTTTTAAAACTCTGGTCAACACTACACCAAGCAAACTAAAATCTTTTTTAATAGAATTCGTTGTCGTTGATACAGAAACTCCTGATAAGGTAAGATTTTTTACGACAACCTGTTTTGATGAAATCTGTAATGAACTGTCATATGGGGTCGATAAACTTCTGAAAAATCCAACACCATATTCCGTGTCCGAGCTACTTCCATTTGAATAAGCACTCTGATTAATTGCTGTGTCCTGTACCATCTTTACATTACTGATTTTGACATTAGCACCTTCTGTCATTCCCTTGCGGCCTTCCATATTTCCCTGGAAGTTCTTTATAGGAGTCCAGTTATCATCTTTCCCATTAGAATTAGTCCCTTCTTTGGAAAGATCAATATCACGAAAGATAATATAATTCGCATCCTTACTGTATTTATATCCAGATCCTGCAATATTGGTATTGCTACTTTTGGATGTATCATAGGTAAGGATGTAAGTTTTATTCTCGTCAACCGTTATACTTTCCGGAGTTGTATCATCAGTAAAATCACTTTCGTCACCATCACTTGTAAAAGCATCTATATCATCACTTTCTGACTCAGCTACTTCCTCACTTTCTACCGGAGTCATATCAATCAAATCTCTGTCTTTTACAGTTGCACCTGCTTCAACAGATGCCGCTTCGGAAGCACTGGCAGTACTGTCTGTCGCAGTTACCGTCATATCTTCTGACTCCTGAATAGTACTGCTCACATATACATAACGCTTTGTAGCTGTTGTGCCAGCTATATCCAAGGATGAATTATCCAGATATTCTGTTTCTCCCAGCTTATGGTCACCTTTTTTATTTCCATACAATTCTTTTCCAGACCAATTATATGTATCATTAAACTTTACAATATCCGCATCACCCGGATAATACAGTTCTGTTTTGTATGTCTGTGTATCAGCTGCTGGTTTCCAGGCTGTATATCCACTCAGTGCGCCCCCAAGTATTCCCGGCTTTTTCTCTCTTGTTTCATACACTCGCCAGATTGGCTCTGTCACATCCGTATCTGTTCCGATTGCCCGAAGCTGTGTTTCATTTCCAATCAGAATATAATTTTTATCACCAATCTTTTTTACCACCTGACCGAAATAATTTCTTCCTTCATAGTCGGACGGATATGCGCTAGTAATATCCTGAGTTGTCTCCTCTGTCCCAGCCTTATTTGCAAGAAGCTCCGGTGTTTCTGTTGTAAATGAAGAAGCAAGCACATAATTATGTGTTTTGCTGTAAGTAAGATAGGAACCATCTTCCAGTGTAAAAACCTGTCCCATTCCAACTTTTTCAGCAATATAATCCTCGCTCATTACAGGTTCGCTGTCTGAAGATTCCCCTTTCATCAATTCAAGCTGGTATCGGTTATACACATAAATCGTATCAGTCACTGAATCATATACTGTGTTGCCCGTGCGCTCTGATGATGAAGTGATGCTACCTGTAAAATCTGATGGGAAGTTCCAGACATTTTCATTATCTATTGGAATATCATTCATCAAACAATAGGAAGCGTCTGATGCATAGGTAAGTTCTGCACCATCTGCAAGAACCTTATCCCCTTCACCAACATTTCCATCTTTGTCTCCGGAAAACATCTGTGTTCCTGTACCGATTTGCAGAAGTTGCTGGTAATTGTAGATACATATTTTTCCATCTTCATAATCTGGATTTGCTTCTTCCAAAGTATCTGAGGTGTTTTCATCCTCGATAATTGTTTCTTCTCCATCTGTAAATCCTTGATCTTCAGAATTACCAAATTCCTCTGTTACTTCAGAACTAATATCTGTATTTGGCTCTGATTCTCCTTCAAAAGAATCAGGAATATCACTTTCCGTGATATCAGATATTTCAGATGTATCACTGCTGAAACCATCCTGTTCCGATATATCTGTAATTTCACTATTGGTCTGCACATTCATTCTTTCTGAATCTTCAGCATTCGCAACTACGACTTGCGAAGATAATAATGTAACACACAGAACAACTGCTGTAATTCGTCTTAAAACACTCAATTTCTTGTTCATAAAATCGCCTCAAATCTTCTGTCATGCTTGACTTTTTGTTACTTTTAACCACTCTGGCTGCTTTGCTGCCGCCGTCAAGCACTGGATCAGTTTTTTAGAAAACGCTCCGCATTCACCATTTGAAATCATCCGTATCGCCTCTTCTGGTTCATATTTTCTTTTGTATGGACGATCATTGATCAATGCATCGTAAGCATCAACAATCCCAACGACCTGTGCGCACATCGGAATCGCATTCCCTTTTAAACCGTCTGGATATCCTGATCCATCATATCTTTCATGGTGGTGTCTGCATATTTCATAGCTATATTTGTTCAGCTTTTCCGTTGTTATCCCCTCTGGGAATCTCTGGGTCATCGCTGCACCTACTAATGGATGTTGTTTTACTACATTCATTTCTTCATCTGTCAACTTTCCATTTTTATTCAAAATTTCAATTGGTACTTTTATCTTTCCAATATCATGAATCGGTGCCAAATGGGCTACTGAAGCAATTTCTTCATCCGTAATTCCATATTCCGGATAATTCTTCTGCAATTGAAGATATACCTGTTTCGTATAGAAGCTGATATCGTCTTGATACCCTGATTCAACTAACTGATTATGATTCAATACAGTAGTTAAAAGTGATACCATATCCCAATACTGCTTTGCCATATCCTGTTCTTTCTTTACGAGTTCCTGTTCCATCCTTATAACTGTGTTCTGGACAATCTTCTCATTATGTAAGGTAATAATTGCAGTATTCTCATTTGCATCTATATATTTTTTTGCTTCCATCCAAACATATGCATTCTTATCTTTTCCAGTAATTCTGCGATACGGAAGATCTTTTTCCATACATCCATCAACTAGTCTTTCTTCTAATCCTTCACTTGATAAGAAGTCATGAACCATTTTTTTATCAGAAGTATACACATATCTTTCTATATATTGATTTATGAACTCTTCATAACTTTTTGTTTTCCTTACTTTCTCATACACTTCACGGATATGTGAATATACACACTCGTAGCTTTTTTCTTTCAAGTTCAGTTTTAATACAACATAAAATCGTCCAAAATATTCATCTTCTCCAGGACGGATAACGTCTGAAACCTTTACGCTCTCTAATTTATTATTGTATGTATTCTGCAAACTCAACAATATTTTATGTATCTTGCAGGTATCTTCTAAATTTCTGGGACAAAAACGATCTTCTTCCAAACAACGATTAATTGCCATTGTTTCCTCTACACACGATATAATATCCATTAAAGAAATGTTCTCCGGTTGTTTTGCCAGCATATAGCCACCATTTATACCTTCACAGGCATTGACTATTTTTGCATCTTTCAGTTTTTTTGCTATTTTAGGAACATAATTAGCAGAAACATTTAGCTTCCGTGACAATTCTGATGTAGATACCATCCGTTCCTGTGCCGCTAAGTAACATACAATTCTAATTGCGTAATCTGTCGAATTTTTCAGTTGCATCGTTATCCCTCTAATCTAAACCCTGCGAGGTCTTAGTTTATATCAAAAAAAATATCAAAATTTGATATCTTCAATATTTTTCGCTGATAATCTTTCTCATCAAGTGTGATATTATACGCTATTAAACTTAAAAATATAATGCACAAAGGATGAAAAATTTTTAACGTTTTTTTATTCAAAGTGCTCCATTTGCGATTAATGGTAAGCGCAAAATATTGCTACATTACTCATGAATTACGCTTGCACCAAAATGATAGATGCAAGCGTTTTACTCCAGTTTAGTTTTGACAGTTCGTTTTCGCAGTCTCGCTCCATGGGGCAAGCTGTTCCAACTGTTCATCTGACATTTTATCGTCTGGCCGCTGTGATAAGAGATATGTCAGATATTTATAGGTGTTCAGATCATTCGCTTTTGCCATCTCAACCATTGTATACACAATAGCGCTGGAGGCAGCTCCTTTCGGACTGGCACTGAACAGCCAGTTCTTCCGGCCGACAGTGAA